>JALZHC010000621.1 GCA_030914105.1 Acidobacteriota bacterium | reverse complement strand
ACGGTGGGCGTCTACACTCTGAGCGGCGCGCTCGCGGGCGTGGCGGGCGTGCTGCTCGCGTCGCGCCTCGGCACGGGGCAGCCGGTCGCGGGACTGGGCTGGGAGCTGGACGCCATCGCCGCGGTCGTCGTCGGCGGGACGCTTTTGACGGGCGGGCAGGGCGGCGTCGGCTCGACGCTGGTCGGCGTGCTCCTGCTCGCGCTCATCTTCAACATCTTCAACCTCGAAGGTTGGATCAGCCCCTGGTGGCAGTTGGTTCTACGCGGCGTTATCCTGCTCGCCGTCGTCATCGTGCAGAATCGTTTGAGTCGTAGGAAGTGATGGCAGTAAGTGACGGCTGTTAAGCTCCGAAGGAGCGAAATAGAATAGGCAGGGGCCGTGCCCTTGGTCTGCCGCGTCAGTGTCGAGAAGCCCTGAAAGGGCGGAATAATGTGGATTGAACATGCCGCCCCCTCCGGGCTTGGAATCCTCGCCCGTCGTCTACCAGGGGCGCTGCCCCTGGCTCTTGCATTCCGCCCCTTCGGGGCTGAGTGCCGGTTTTAGATATGGCTCGTTACAGCGCGACGGAGATTGATTCGTTCGTGCGGCGCGTCGTCGAAGAAGGCTTCTGCGTGCTGCCCCGTCACTTCGCGCGCGGGAAGATGGAGGCGTGGCTCACGGCGTTCGCGCCGCTTTTGGCGAGGCACGTCGAGCGTGAGGGCCACTTGCAGAACCGCGGGCCGGCGCGCTACTACGTGACGCTTCCTTTCGTCGCGCCGTTCGCAGACCCCGCCGTTTACGAGGACGACGACGTGCTCGCGGTCGTGCGCGGGCTGGTCGGCGAGGATGCGCAGCTTCATCAGCTCGCGACCGACACGCCGCTCCGAGGCTCCGTATATCAGGACGTGCACCGCGACGCGCCCCCGCTCTTTCCCGAAACCGGGCGCGAGACGCCGCCCTTCCAGCTCGCCGTCAACTTCCCGCTCGTTGACGTGACCGAGGAGAACGGCCCCCTGGAGATCACGCGCGGCACGCACATGATGCGGAAAGAGGAGGGCTTGCGCCTCGTCGAGTCGGGCGCGTTGAGGCTTGAGCCGCTCTTGATGAAGGCGGGCGACGTGTTAATTCGCGACGTGCGCGGCCTTCACCGCGGGACGCCGAACCGGACTGAAAGCCCTCGCCCGATGGTCGTGCTCGGCTACAGTCGCCGCTGGCTCCTGCGGCCCGAAGTCTCCATCCGCGTCCCGCGCGCCGCCCTCGAAACTCTTTCGGAGCGTGCGCGCTTCCTTCTACGCTTCAACCCGTTGGTTGACTCGCTCGAAGAGGGCGGCGAGGAGGTCTACCAGTCGTTTGCGTACTAAAGCTCCGCCAGCCGTTCGCTTACTGAAGGCGTCGAATCATGAGTGGCCGCGTGCGCGGTGTCGGACTTGGGCGAGGTGAATTGATGAGCGAGTTCATGAAGGCGTCAGGGTTTCGGCGTCGGGCTTTGCCGCTGGCCGCGCTGTGCTGCGCACTTCTGCTGTCGGCGGCGTCAGTCGCACGCGCGCAAGTAGTCAAACTCGAACGCGGCTGGCAGTTTCTGCCGGACAGGCAAGGCTCGCTCAAGGCGTCGAATCTCGGCGCGGCGCGCGGCTGGCGCGACGTGCGCGTCGGACTTTCGTGGAACGCGCAGTTCGCAGACCTGCGCGACTACATGGGCGTCGCGTGGTATCGCACGACCTTCGAGCGCCCGGACTTGAGCGGGGGCCGTCGCGCGCTCCTGCGCTTCGGCGCGTGCGACTACTTCGCCGAGGTCTTCGTCAACGGAAAACCCGTGGGCACGCACGAGGGCGGCTACACGCCCTTCGTCCTCGACGTGACCGACGCGCTTCGCGCCGGCGCGAACGAGCTGGCCGTGCGCGTCACAGACCCACCGTCGGACGAGGCGGAGGGCCGCGCGCGCTTCCCCGAAATGCTCTACGACGAAATCCCGCACGGCAAGCAGGACTGGTACGTGCAGACCGGCGGACTGTGGCAGCCCGTCACGCTGGAGACACGCCCGAACCTGTATATAGAGGGTGTCCACGTTACACCGAAGCTGAACGGCGAAGTGAGCGTGGAGGTTCAACTAGCCGGACAGGCATACCAGGATCCGAACCCCATCGAGGTGATAGTTCGAGACGCGAGCGGGAGAATCGAGTTTAAGACGGGCGGCGGAGGCATCACGACGTTGAAGCCCCGTATGTTCGAGGGGCGTGTGAGGTCGCCTCGGCTTTGGAGTCCGTCAAGTCCGACGCTCTATTCCGTGGAGGTAAGGCTTAACGACGACGATAGAGTCACCGAACGCTTCGGCTTCCGCTCTTTTGAAGCGCGCGACGGCAAGCTCTTTTTGAACGGCGAGGCGTTCTACATGCGCGCGGCGCTCGACCAGGATTTTTACCCCGAAACGATCTACACGCCGCCGTCGAAAGAGTACGTGCGCGAGCAGATATCGAAGGGCAAGCGTCTCGGCCTGAACCTTCTGCGCTGCCACATCAAGGTCTGCTCGCCTGAATACCTCGAAGCGGCGGACGAGGCGGGCATGCTCGTCTGGTACGAGATACCTTCGTGGAACTCAGCGCACCACTTCTCGCCGAAGGCCGCCGAGCGCGGCGAGCAGACGCTCAGTGAGATGGTCGCGCGCGATTGGAATCATCCTTCAATCGTCATCCAGTCGGTCGTCAACGAGGGCTGGGGCGTTGACCTCGCACACGACGCGGCGACGCGCCGCTGGCTGCGCACGGCCTTTGACCGCGCGAAGCTCCTGACCGCGCCGCTCGGTCGCGTCATCGTTGACAACAGCGCGTGCTGCGACAACTTCCACCTCAAGACGGACATCAACGACAACCACCGCTATAACACGATCCCGGATGAGTACAGGCCCTTCGACGAATGGGTCGCGGACTTCGCCGCGCGCCCGAAGTGGAACTTCAGTCCCTTCGGCGACGCCGAAGAGACGGGCCGCGAGCCGCTCGTCGTCTCCGAGTTCGGCAACTGGGGCTTGCCGCATCTCCCCAAAACTTTGCCCTGGTGGTTCGAGCGGGCTTTTGGTGAGCGCCCCATCACGCGGCCCGCGGGACTCTTCCGACGCTTCGACGAGTTCCATTTCGGCACGCTCTTCCGCGACTACGACGCACTCGCCGATGCGACCGAGTGGCACCAGTTCGCCTCTCTCAAGCACGAGATCGAGGAGATACGCCGCCACGCTACGATTCAAGGCTACGTCATCACGGAGTTCACGGACATCAACTGGGAGGCCAACGGTCTGATGTCCATGTGGCGCGAGCCGAAGGCTTACGCCTCGGAGCTGGCGAAGATTCAGCAGGACGATGTCGTCTTCGCGCGGACGGACAAGCACAATTATAC
>JALZHC010000620.1 GCA_030914105.1 Acidobacteriota bacterium | reverse complement strand
CTGCTGAATCCTGTCGTGGTACATCCTAACCGCCAGCCACGCCAGCGGGACGAGCAAGAGCACACCGACGGCGGCGACGACGAGCGCCGTCCGCAGCAGACGTTTGGACTCCGACCTCTCCGTTTCGCTCATGCCTTCCGAAAACCCTCGCCGTAGTCGTTCAGAAATCCTCGCCGCCTTCGAGCAGCGCCTTCACCTCGCCGACGAGGTAGAGCGAGCCTGTGACGCAGATCGTGCCGCCGCGAGGCGTCTGCGCGCGCGCGATGGCAAGCGCGTCCGCGCTCGAAGGCGCGAGCGCGATTGTACTCGAAGGCAGGGGCACGGGCACAGCGCGCAGGAGTTCGGCGACGGTCGCCGCGCGCGGGTTGCGTGGCTCCGTAAGGACGAGGTGCTCGGCGGCGGGGAAGAGCGCCGACGCGATCTCGGCCAGAGCCTTGTCGCGCATCGCGCCGAAGATGAGCGTCACCCTGCCGCCCGCGAACTCATCAAGATATTCGCGCAGCGCGCGCGCGCCCGCGGGGTTGTGCGCGCCGTCGAGAAGTATGGCCGGCTCGCTTCGCGCGTCGAGTTCGAGCCGGCCCGCGTGCTCTGCGGTTTCGAGACCTGCGGCGATGTGCTCGCGCGTGACGGGGAATCCGTCCTCGGCGAGCGACTCGGCGAGCGCGACGGCCACTGCGGCGTTCGTCAGTTGGTGGCGACCGCGCAGCGCAAGGCACACTCCCGCGTAAACGTCGCGCGCCGTGCGCAGGCTCACGCGCAGCCGACCGCCTTCACAAACCTCCTCGACTTCGATGTCGCCGGTTGCGCGCCGCGGCTCTACGTTGCACACGCGGCAGCGGCGCATGATGACCTCTTCGGCTTCAGGTTCCTGCGGCGCGACGACGGCGCGGACGCCGGGACGGATGATGGCCGCCTTCTCGGCGGCGATCAGCGCGAGCGTGTGGCCGAGATATTCCTGATGGTCGAGCGCGACGGGCGTGACGGCGACCGTCGAGGCGCGCGCGGCGGTCGTCGCGTCGAGCCGACCGCCGAGTCCGGTCTCAAGTATGGCTACGGGGACGCGCGCCTCGCGGAAGGCGACAAGTGCGATGGCCGTCACCTGCTCGAAGAAGGTCGGAAGCGCCTGCGACTCGCGCGCGACCTCTTCGGCAGCCGCGCGCACGACCGTCGCCGAGCGCGCGAACTCCTCGCGCCCGATCTCGTGACCACTAATGCGCACGCGCTCGCGTATCGAAACGAGGTGCGGCGACGTGTAGAGTCCGACTCGAAGCCCCGCGGCGAGGCAGACCGATTCGAGCATCGCGGCGGTCGAGCCTTTGCCGTTCGTGCCGGCGATCTGTACGGAGGGGAAGGCGTCTTGCGGGTCGCCGAGCCGCGCGAGCAGGCGCGCGACGTTCTCCAGGCCGAGCTTGATGGCAATCGTCTCGCGGCCGAGGCTCAGGAGGTAGCTGACCGACTCGTCGAAGTTCACGAAACGGAATTTTAAAACAGTACCGCGAGCGGTAGCGAGCGTCCCCGATGCAGTAGCCCGACCGTGAGGGAGGGCGTTCTCGGAAGGATGAAGAATGAAGGCGGAAGGATGAAGCGGATGCTGTTACAGCGTCTCCTTCCTACTTCATCCATCTGCCTTCATCCTTAGCTTTTACACTCTCCCTCACCGTCGGGCTACTGCTTGGCTTCTGCTTCGGGGTGTTCTTCTGACTTTGCGGCCTGGTCTTCTATGAGGTGTTCGGGCAGAGTGCCCGCGCCGTTGCCGAGCGGCAGTTCGGGCTTGAGCGGCTTGAAGTGGACTTCGGGGTTGTACATGAAGTTGAGCGCGCGGATGAGCCAGTCGCGCATCTCGCGGCGGTCAACGACGGCGTCGAGCATGCCGTGTTCGAGGAGGAACTCGGAGGTCTGAAAGTCTTTGGGGAGCTTCTGGCGGATCGTCTGCTCGATGACGCGCGGGCCTGCGAAGCCGATGAGCGCCTTCGGCTCGGCGATGTTGAGGTCGCCGAGCATCGCGAAGCTGGCCGTGACGCCGCCCGTCGTCGGGTCTGTGATGACGGAGATGTAAGGCAGGCGCGCGCGGTCGAGCATCGCCAGCGCCGCCGAGATTTTCGCCATCTGCATCAAGCTCAGCGTGCCCTCCTGCATGCGCGCGCCACCCGACTGGCTGACGATGACGACCGAGGCGCGCTCGCGGATGGCACGCTCGATGGTGCGCGTGATCTTCTCGCCGACGGCGCAGCCCATCGAGCCTCCGAGGAAACTGAAGTCCATCGCCGAAGCCATCACGAGGTGGCCGCCGATGAGGCCGCGCCCGTTGATGACCGCTTCAGGTAGGCCAGTCCTGCGCCGCGCCTGTTCAAGCCGCTCCTTGTAGGGCTTCGTATCAACGAAGCTGAGCGGGTCGTTCGAGGTGACTTCGGCGTCCAGCTCTTCGTACTTGCCCTCATCGTAGAGGATGGCGAGGCGCAGGCGCGCGCCGATGCGGAAGTGGTGGCCGCAGTGTGTGCAGACCTGGAGCGACTCTTCAAGCTCGCCCTTGTAGAGCGCGGCGTCGCACTCCGGGCACTTCTCAAAGACGCCCTCGGTCTTGACGCGCCGCTCCTCGTCGGGAACTTTTTCGAGCTGCTGCTCTTTTTTACGAAACCAGGTCATGGCTCGCCGAGCGACCGCGCGCCCCTCCTCGCCTGGATCACCTCAACGGAAGATGCTACGGCGCGAAGGGTAACACAGCGCGGGACGAAGGCCGAAATGTGTGCGGGAATTTTAAGGGCGCGCGTCGCGCGCATCATTGCGCCGTTCGCGCGGGATGGCTGCGTCCTGATGCCCGCCCGCAGAAGCCGTTCCCGCGCTCGCGCCGCCGCCGTTGCCGTTCGCGCCGCGGCTCTCGACCGCCTCGACGAGCTGCGTGACGACCTGGCGCTCGGCCTCCTCCCAGCTTCCCTGGAAGGTGCATCCGGCGGCGTTGCGGTGGCCGCCGCCGCCGAAGCGCTCGGCGATGCGCGCGACGTTCACGTCGCACTTCGAGCGAAGGCTGACGCGGTAGAGTCCGGGCGCGGTCTCCTTGAAGAAGGCGCACGCTTCCACGTCGCCGCAGCCCATCGGGTAGTTGACGAAGCCGTCGCCGTCTTCGTCCGACGCGTGCGCGCGCTCCTGCATCTCCAAAGTCTGCGCGAGCCACGCGACGCGGCCCGACGGGTCGCGCCTGACGGTCGAAAGCACTTCGGCCAGAAGCTCGATCTTGCTCCAAGGGTAGTTGCCGAAGACGGCCTGCGAGACCTTCGCGGGCTTGACGCCTGCGCGCACAAGCTCCGAGGCGACCTTGAAGGTGCGCTCCGAGGTGTTCGAGTAGTGGAAGCTGCCGGTGTCCGTGATGAG
>JALZHC010000619.1 GCA_030914105.1 Acidobacteriota bacterium | reverse complement strand
CCCCGTAAAAGCCCTCAGCCCTGCTGCAACTCCTGCTCCTCGCGCTGCGCGATCTCCTCGTAGGGGAGGAGGCTGCGCGGGTTCGTCACGCAGGTGATCTGCGGGCGCGCGAGGAAGTACGACAGAGACTCCAGCGAGATCGTCAAGTCCACCGTCTTCACCTTCACGCCGAGGCGCGCGTGCAGGCGCACGGGCGCGAAGTTCAGCACCGCCTTGACGCCGGCCGACATCACCTGGTTGAGCGCGCGCTGCGCGACGCGCGCCGGCACGGCGACGACGGCCACGTCGATGCCGAGTTCGCGGACGACGCGCCCGAGGCGGCGCACGTCGTAGACTGGCGTCTGCTCCGGCCCGACCTTGCGCCCGATCTTCTCGCGGTCGTTGTCGAAGAGGGCGACGACCTCGAAGTTCGACTCGCGGAAGCCGTTGTAGTTGGCGAGCGCCGTGCCGAGGTTCCCCGCGCCGACGATGCCGACGCGGTGCGCGCGGTCGAGGCCGAGTATCTGCGTGAGGTGTCGGCGCAGCTCTTCGACCGAGTAGCCGACGCCGCGCGTGCCGAACTCGCCGAAGTAGGCGAGGTCTTTGCGTATCTGCGCCGAGTTCATGTTGAACTGGTCGGCCAGCGCCTGCGAAGAGATGGTCTTAATCCCTGCGGCGGCCAGAAGGTTCAGGCAGCGCAGGTAGACGCTCAGGCGGCTCGTCGTCAGCTCAGAAATTTTCTCCGATTTCATCGCGCGCCTTTTCCCTG
Source organism: Acidobacteriota bacterium (assembly GCA_030914105.1). Taxonomy (GTDB): domain Bacteria; phylum Acidobacteriota; class Blastocatellia; order Pyrinomonadales; family Pyrinomonadaceae; genus QHXN01. Next base: position 2,621 of record JALZHC010000619.1, on the reverse strand, counting down.
GAGAGCGGCCTCAAGTATAGCGCGCGCGGGGCCGCCACGGAAAGAAGAAGTGATGTGTGCGGCAGTGATGAGTGATGAAGGATGAGAAGTAGCCAGTAGCCAGGAGTCAGAAGCCAGTAGGGAAGCAGTTCTCTTTCTACTGGCTACTGACTACTGGCTACTGGATATTGTCCTTCATCACTTCCCGCGCTGTTGCCGAACCCACGGCCTTCCGTCTAAAATCCCTGCGATACGTGAGGCGCTCCCGAAATCCCTTCTCTCGTCAAAGCAAGATAGATGATCGCACACCTTTCAGGGACTCTCTTGGCGAAGCACGCAACGTCGGTCGTCGTGGACGTGGGCGGCGTCGGCTACGAAGTGACCATCCCCGTCACGACCTTCTACGACCTCGGCGAGGTCAACACGCCCATCAAGCTCAGAATCTACACGCACGTCCGCGAGGAAGCCCTCCAGCTCTTCGGCTTCCGCACCGAGCGCGAGCGCGAGCTGTTCACGCTGCTCATCTCGGTGAGCGGCATCGGCCCCAAGTCGGCGGTCGCCATGCTCTCAGGCATGAGCGCCGACGAGATCGTCACGGCCATCCGCACCAACAACTACGCGCGCCTGACCTCGATTCCGGGCGTCGGACGCAAGACCGCCGAGCGCCTCGTGATTGAGCTGCGAGACAAGATGGCCGCGCTCTCAAGCCCGGCGCTCGCCGAGGAGATCGCGACGGGCGCGACCGCAGGCTCGGCGCAGACCGAGGACGCGCTGCGCGAGGACACGCTCGCCGCGCTCCTCCAACTCGGCTTCCCCCGTCCCTCCGCCGAGAAGGCCGTCACACACGCCCTGAGCGAGGGCGGCGACATCTCGGTCGAGCTGCTGCTGCGCCGCTCACTGCGGCAACTCTCGAAAGGATAGATGTCAGATGCTAGATGTCAGATGTTAGAAACCGCTCACCCAGCGCCTGACATCCGTCTAGCATCTGACATCTAGCATCTGACATCTATGTCCGAAGTTGACCCCGTCAGTGTCCGCGAGCCGAGGGCCGCGGACGACGAGCGGCAGTTCGAGCTTTCTTTGAGGCCGACGCGTTTGGCCGAGTACATCGGCCAGAAGAAGGCGACGGAGAACCTCGGCGTCTTCATGCGCGCCGCGCGCCAGCGCCGGGAGGCGCTCGACCACGTGCTTCTGACCGGCCCGCCCGGCTTAGGCAAGACGACTCTCTCCGTCATCATTGCCAACGAGATGGGCGCGGAGCTGCGCTCGACCGCCGGCCCCGTCATCGAGAAACCCGGCGACCTCGCGGCCATCCTCACCAATCTGCAAGAGGGCGACGTGCTCTTCATTGACGAGATTCATCGCCTCGCCCCCGCCATCGAAGAGGTTCTCTACCCGGCGATGGAGGACTACCAGCTCGACATCATGATCGGGCAGGGCGCGGCGGCACGCTCCATCAAGCTCGACCTCCCGAAGTTCACCTTGGTCGGCGCGACCACGCGGCCCGGCCTCATCACCGCGCCCCTGCGCGGACGCTTCGGCATCACCTTCCACTTAAACTTCTACACGCACGAAGAGCTTGCGACCATCGTCCGCCGCTCCGCCGAAATACTGAAGACCGACGTTGACGACGGCGGCGCGCGCGAGATCGCGCGGCGCGCGCGCGGCACTCCGCGCATCGCCAACCGTCTGCTGCGGCGCGTGCGCGACTACGCCGAGGTCGAGCACGACGGGCGCATCACTAAAGAGGTCGCCGACGACGCCCTGAACCGCATGGAGGTTGACACCTTCGGCCTCGACGAGATGGACAGGAAGCTCCTGCTGATGATTATCAATCAGCACGACGGCGGCCCCGTCGGCCTCAACCACATGTCCGCGGCCCTGCAAGAGGAGAAGGACTCCATCGAAGAGATCATCGAGCCTTACCTCATCCAGATCGGCTTCCTCAACCGAACGCCGCGAGGCCGCACCGCCACACGCCTCGCCTACGAGCACTTCGGCATCTCCCCCCCGCAACAGCAGTCGTCGCGCCCCGGACTCTTCGACGCCGAATAAACCCCTTCGGAGCTTGAAAGCCTTGAGACCGAAGCCCCGCACACTCCGAACTCTCGTCGCCGCGCTCCTCGCGTGCGCCTCCTTGTTCGGCTCCTTCAACGTCGCGCGCGCGCAGACTCACGCGGGCGACGCCGCGCGCGCCGACGCCGACTCAGCCGCGAAGCGCGCCGCGCAGAAGCAGGGCGCGCAAAAGAAGCCGGACGCCGACACAGCAAAGAAGCCGGACGCCGACGCGGCGCGCAAGAGCCTTGAGGCGCGCAAGGCCGTCGCCGCGCTGCGCGAAGTCGCCGATAGCGCACGCTCCTTCGAAGACCTCTACGAGAGCGCGCTCACGCAGGCGGACGCGGCTGACGCGCTCTGGCCCCAGGACGAGCAGGCGGCGCGCGTCATCCTGCGCCGCGCCTGGGAGGCGCTGGCCGCGCCCGGCGCGGAAGACAAGGTGCAGGGCTTCGGGACTTCCGAAGACCCGCACAGGGATGCGCTCGACGCGCTGGCGTCTGCGCGCCGCTCCGTCATCAAGGCGGCGCTCAAACACGACGCGCGCCTCGCCGACGCCTTCATGCGCGAGTTCGAACGCGAGCTGGACG
>JALZHC010000618.1 GCA_030914105.1 Acidobacteriota bacterium | reverse complement strand
CCCGCCTCGGCCTGCGCTACTGCGTCACGCTCAACCACGTCGGCGTCTTCAAAGGTCTGGCCGAAGAACTGAAGCTCGATGATGCGGGGCGCGAGCAGGTGCGCCGCCTCGTCGACTCGCGCGCCGCAGCCGAACTCGAAAGCCTCCTGGCCGCGCGCACGCCCGAAGGCTCGGACGCGCCGCCGCCGGCCTCGCGACTGGCGCGCCTGTCGGGCAAGCGCGAGGTTCTGGACGAGGCGCGCGCCGTCACGACCAACACGCGCGCGCGCGCCGCGCTCGAAGCGCTCGAAGAGACCTGGCGCGTGGTCGAAGCGCTGGGGCTGGCTTCCAACTTCGAGATTGACCTCGGCGACGTGTCGGGGCTGGACTATTACACGGGCCTGGTCTTCAAGATTTACGCTGAGGGTGCGGGCGCGCGGGTCGGCAGCGGCGGGCGCTACGACGACCTGACGGCCAACTTCGGTCGGCGCGAGCCGGCCACGGGCTTCGTCTTAGACCTCGACGCCGTCACCGAGATACTCGCGCGCGGCGGCGACTTCGAGCTGAAGAACGGCGCGAACGCCGCGCCCTCGCCCATCAAGGCCGCCGACGCGGACGAACTCCTCCGCGAGGCGAAGCAGAGGCGCGCGCGCGGCGAGAGGATAAAGCTCGACTTGGATGGCTGATACAGTACTGCGAGCGGAAGCCTCGCGGGTGCGCGATGCAGAGTCGCGCACGCACTCTGATACTACAACCCGCTCGCTACCGCTCGCGGTTCTGTAACGCTCGCGCGGCAGTTGATAAGCATGCTAACGATAGCGATTGCCAAGGGGAGGATGCAGCAGGACGCGCTGGATTTGCTGGGGCGCGCGGGCGTGCGCGCCGGGCGCGAGGCGCTGGCGTCGCGGCGTCTCGCGTTCGAGGACGAGAGCGGGCGCTGCCGTTTCCTCTTCGTCAAGCCTGCGGACGTGCCGGTCTACGTCGAGCACGGCATCGCCGACTGCGGCGTCGTGGGCCGAGACGTGCTGCTCGAATCGGGCGCAGACGTTTTGCAGCCGCTCGACCTGAAGATCGCGCACTGCCGCATCGCCGTCGCCGCGCGCGCGGGCGCTCGGCTTGAGCGCGCGGGCATTCTCCACGTGGCGACCAAGTACCCACGCGTCGCCGCACAGCACTTCGGCTCGCGCGGCGTCCCGGTCGAGATCATCGAGCTTTCCGGCTCGGTCGAACTCGCGCCCGTCACGGGACTGGCCGACTGCATCGTTGACCTCGTCGAGACCGGACGGACGCTCGAAGAGAACGGCCTCGTCGTCGTCGAGACGATCACGGAGTCCACTGGCCGCTTCGTCGTCAACCGCGCCAGCTACCAACTAAAGGCCGCCGCCGTCGGCGAGATCGTCAGGGCGCTCGGCGCGGCGCTCGACGGGAAGTCTTAAGACGAAAGCGTCCTTTGTGACCTCCGTGAAATCCTCCGCGACCTCTGTGGTGAAGTCAGGCTTTCTTTACCACAGAGAGCACGAAGGTACCTACGAAGGCCGCGAAGAACTGAGGAAGCAGAGAAGAGTGCTCGAAGTAATCACAGACAGTCAGGCCCGGCGGGAGAAACTCGCGCGCATTAAAGAGCGGAGCGTCGCGGCGGATGCGGGGCTTGCCGGCGCGGTCGCCGAGATCATCGAGGAGGTGCGGCGGCGCGGCGACGCGGCCCTGCTCGACTACACGGCGCGCTTCGACGGCGTGCGCCTGCGCGCCTGTGAGCTGCGCGTCGAAGAGTCGGCGCTGCGCGCCTCAGCCGCGCGCGTTGACGCAAGCGTGCTCGAAGCCTTGCGCGCGAGCGTCAGAAACGTCCGAGCCTTCCATGAGCGCGAGCGCGCAGAGGGTTGGGAGTTCGAGACGGGGCGCGGCGTGCGGCTCGGCCAGCGCGTCTCGCCCGTGGAGGCCGCGGGGCTTTACGTGCCGGGCGGGACGGCGAGCTATCCTTCGTCAGTCGTGATGAACGTCGTGCCGGCGCAGGTCGCGGGCGTGCGTCGCGTCGCCGTCGTCACGCCGCCGCGCACGCTCGAAGAGACGCCGGCAGTCGCCGCGGCTCTGCTGGAACTCGGCGTCACGGAAATCTACCGCGTCGGCGGCGCGCAGGCCGTCGCCGCGCTCGCCTACGGAACCAAGACGATTCCGCGCGTCGATGTCATCACGGGGCCGGGCAACAGGTACGTCGCCGCGGCGAAGCGGCTCGTCTTCGGCGCGGTCGGCATCGACTCGGTCGCGGGGCCGAGCGAGGTCGTCGTGCTCGCGGACGACACGGCGCGCGCCGACTTCATCGCCGCAGACCTCCTCGCGCAGGCCGAGCACGGCGAGGACGCTTCCGCCGTCTTAATCACCACTGAACCCGCGCTCGCCTCGCGTGTCGCCGCAGAGGTCGCGCGACAGTTAGAGACTCTGCCGCGACGACGGATCGTCGAGCGCTCGCTCGCCGACTTCGGCGCGGCCTTCGTCGTCGGCTCCATCGAAGAGGCTTGCGAGCTGGTCAACGAACTCGCGCCCGAACACCTCGAAATCGTCACGCGCGACGACGACCGAGCGGCCGCACGCGTCCGCCACGCCGGCGCGATCTTCTTCGGCGCGCACACGCCCGAAGCCGTCGGCGACTACTTCGCCGGCCCGAACCACGTGCTCCCGACGGGCGGCGCTTCGCGCTTCTCCTCCGCGCTCGGCGTCCAGAACTTCCAGCGCCGCACCAGCGTCATCCGCTACACGCGCGAAGAGCTTAAAGAGACCGCGCGCCAGATCGCCGCGCTCGCCGACGCCGAAGGCCTGGACGCGCACGCGCGCTCGGCGTTGATTCGACTTGAAGAATGAGAGTTATTGGCTGGTTATACTTATTCCGATTGACTAGCTTGAACATTATGGATGTTCTAATTCAACGCAGAGGCGCAGAGTTCGCAGAGATTGCGCAGAGGCTTGAGCTTTGGACTCAACCTTGAGAGTTGGGACTTGTCTTCCTCTGCGCCCCCTCTGCGAACTCTGCGCCTGCGGCGTTGAACTACATCGCCCTCGAAGGGCTTACTTTGAGTTAACCAGAGCCACTGCCACGGCGAAGAAATGAAAGACCCGCTGGACACAATCAAGCCGCGCGTGCGCGGGCTGAAGGCTTACACGCTTTCGCCCGACCACGCTTCTGTGAAGATCAACCAGAACGAGAACCCCTGGGACGCGCCGGAGGCCATTAAGCGCGAGACGCTCCGGCGTTTGTCGGAGCGCGCGTGGTCGCGCTACCCGGACTTCCGTCCGGCGAGCCTGCACGAGAAGCTGGCCGCGTTCGCGGGCTGGCGCGCAGACGGCGTGGTCGCCGGCAACGGCTCGAACGAGCTGATTCAGGCGACGCTGATGGTCACCGTCGGCG
>JALZHC010000106.1 GCA_030914105.1 Acidobacteriota bacterium | reverse complement strand
CGAAGTCGCTCAGGAGATCGTAGGTGAGACCGCCCAAACTTTTCGCCCAGGCGGCATTGCACGGGACGCTGTCAACGGAGATGCCCAGGACCTGGGCATCGTACTGCCCGAAGCGTTCGAGGTCGGCTTCGTAGGCAGGCATCTGCGCCGTTCAGACCGGCGTCCACGCCAGCGGGTAGAAAGCTAAAACGACGTTCTTCTGGCCGCGGAAGTCCGAGAGCTTCACCTTCTTGCCCTTCTCAAGGTGGCTCGGCAGCTCGAAGTCCGGGGCCACTTCTCCGACTTCTGGCATACAGAGAGTTACCTCCTTCGGGATTGAATTGTTCGCAGGGGACTACGCCTCTAGGCTACAACCATAAGGGGTTGATTTCAAGGGCCGACCCATTGCTTCATTGGTTCATTGCTTCATTTGTTCATCGGTTCATTGATTCATTTGAAGAACCGCCGGGAGTAATGTTTCAATTGCCGTCAGAAACAATGAGCCGGTGAAGCAATAAAGCAATTAATCAATGAGTCAATGAACCATTGAAGCAATGAGTCAATCCTCTGTCACAATCACGCGGCGCGGGGCCGAGCGCGTGCGCGGAGGCCACTTGTGGGTCTACCGCAGCGACGTGCGCGACATGGGAAGCGTGCGGGGCGGCGCGGTCGTGCGCGTGACCGACGAGCGTGGGCGCTTCGTCGCGCACGCGCTCTACAGCGACCGCTCCGAGATTGCCCTGCGCGTGCTGACCGCGAAGGACGAGACGGTTGAGCGCGAGTGGTGGCGCGCTCGTCTGCGCGCCTCAGCCGCGCGGCGCGCAGGCTTCGAGCGCGAGGCGGACGCCTTCCGCCTCGTCTACTCGGAAGGCGACCTGCTGCCCTCGCTCATCGTTGACCGCTACTCGGACGTGCTCGTCTTGCAGACGCTCTCGCAGGGGACTGAAAGCTTGAAGGAGACGCTCGTCGAGCTTCTGGTCGAAGAGTTTGCGCCGCGTGCCGTCGTCGAGCGCAACGACGTGCGCGTGCGCGCGCTCGAAGGTCTGCCGGCGCGCGCGGGCGTGCTCTACGGCGACGCGCCCGAAGAGCTGGAGGTCGTGCAGCACGGCGTGCGCTTCCGGGTCGCGCCGCTCGGCGGGCAGAAGACCGGCGCCTTTCTAGACCAGCGCGAGAACCACCTCGCCGCCCGTGCTTACGCGCGCGGGCGCGCGCTCGACTGCTTCACCTTCAACGGCGGCTTCGCGCTCTCAATCGCACCCGCCTGCGAGAGCGTCGAGGGCCTCGACATCTCTGCGGAGGCCGTCGCCGCCGCGCGCCGCAACGCCGAGCTGAACGGCGCGGCGAATGTCAGCTTCCGCGAGGCCAACGTCTTCGACGCGCTGCACGAGCTGGAATCAGCCGGCGAGCGCTTCCAGACAATCATCCTCGACCCGCCGGCCTTCGCCAAGAACCGCGCGAGCGTCGCGGCGGCGGCGCGCGGCTACAAGGAGATCAACCTGCGCGCGCTCAAGCTGCTCTCGGCGGGCGGCGTACTTGTCACCTGCACCTGCTCATACCACATGACCGAGACGCTCTTCCTCGAACTCATCTCGGAGGCCGCAGCGGACGCGCGCCGACGCGTCCAGATCGTCGAGCGGCGAACGCAATCGCGCGACCACCCAGTCCTGCTCGGCGTCCCCGAAACGCTCTACCTCAAGTGCGTCGTCGCGCGCGTCGTCGAGTGAGCGCCGCGGCGGCGAAGGCTCTTCCGGGCCGTCGGCCCGCGCGTTCGCGCCTTCGGTCGGGAAAATTCTGATTGAAATCCGCGCCGGGTTGGGAAGATAATGGCGCGCGCGAGTAAGAGGCTTCGCCGCAGAGACGCTTTCACGTCGCTTCCTCATGCAACGTCGCAGAGTTGAGTGTGTAGTCGGAAGCCTTTTCGCCGGAGGGGGTTCAACAGATGCCGGAAGGAACAGCCGCAGAGAACAGGGGCACGTGCTTCGTCGTGATGGGCTTCGGCAAGAAGACCGACTTCGAGACCGGACGCACGCTCGACCTCGACAAGACCTACCGCAACATCATCAAGCCGGCGGTCAAGGCCGCCGGACTCGAATGCGTCCGCGCCGACGAGATCGTCCATTCCGGCCTGATAGACGTGCCGATGTACGAGCAGTTGCTGAACGCCGACGTGGTCGTCGCCGACCTCTCGACCTCGAACAAGAATGCCTTTTACGAACTCGGCGTGCGCCACGCGCTCAAGCCCTACACAACTCTCGTCATCTGCGAGGACGGCATCAAAACCTTCCCCTTCGACATCAACCACGTCGCCGTCCGCCAGTATCACCACATGGGCGAGGGCATTGACTTCGACGAGGTCGAGCGCTTCCGCGGCGTGCTCACCGACGCCATCGTCGAGATTTACAACAAGAAGCCGCCGCAAAACGACAGCCCTGTCTATACCTTCCTCAACGGCCTCACGCCGCCCGCGCTCGCCAGGGCGATGCACGGCGTCGCGGAGGCCGTGGCCAAGTCAGCGCCCGACGCGGTCGCCGACGGCGGCGGGGGCGCTGCCGACGCCGCGACGCACAGCGTGCTCATGCAGCAGGTGGACAAGGCGCAGAAGGAGGGCGACTTCACGACCGCGAAGGTTCTGCTCTCGACCGTCCGCGGGATGATGAAGGCGGCAGACCCGAACCGGCCCGAAGACCCTTACATCATCCAGCGCCTCGCGCTCATCACGTACAAGGCTAAGCAGCCGACGCCGCAGCAGGCGCTCGAAGAGGCTCGCGCGCTGCTCGAAACCTTAAACCCCGCGACCTCGAACGACACCGAAACGCTCGGCCTCTGGGGGGCCGTGCACAAGCGCCTCTGGGACGAGACCGCAGACCCCGCGCATCTCAACGAGGCGGTGCGCGGCTACGAGCGCGGCTTCTACCTGCGCAACGACTACTACAACGGCATCAACCTCGCGTTTCTCCTCAACGTCCGCTCGGCCAACGCGCAGAGCCGCGCCGAAGCGGTCGCGGACTTCGTGCAGGCGGAACGCGTGCGCCGCGAGGTGCTCTCGATCTGCGAGTCGTTTCTGAAGAACGAGAGCCTGCCGGAGGCCGAGAAGTACTGGGTTCTGGCGACGGAGGCCGAAGCCTACCTCGGCGTCGGCGACGAGGCGAACGCGCAGCGGAAGCTCGAAGAGGCGTTTGCCCCCGCGTCCACAGCCCAGTGGATGAAGGAGAGCACGCGGGAGCAGATGGACAAGCTGCGCCGCCTGCTCACCGACTCGCCGCTCAAGTACGTCAGGGAAGGCGGTGAGTAGAGGACGAGCCGCCGCCAACGCGCGCCGTCGAGTGAGAACTCGAACGCTCCTTTGATGAGGCGGCTTCTTCGCCGGAACGAACGCCGCGCGCCGGCAGTAAGCATGACGCACAGGCGTCACTCGTGCCATGAGTACCTTACGTTGGCCCAGTAGAGAAATCCGTCCTGCCCTCTCAGCTTCTCCCTGATTACGTCCATTGGCACCTGGGACTGCACGCCCTTGCCGCCCGCCGCCCTCGCCGCCTCGCCGAGCGACTGCGCGCGCATCTCTTCGCCGACGGCGTTCCTGAGCAGGAAGGTCTGCCGCGCGAGCGGGTCGTGCCAGCCCGCCTGCCGGTAGCCGTGCAGGATTAGCAGCAGGAGGTCGTCCTGCCGAACCCCTGCCGGCTCCGGCGCGCTCGTGTTCTGCCCGGCGAGAGCCGCCTTCTGCGGGTCTTCGACAATCCAGTTGGCGTATTCGCTGTTGAGCTTCGGCAGCGCCCCTTTGGCCGGCCTGACGACGACGGCGATGTCTTCGGAGCCGTCGCCGTTGAAGTCGCCGACGACGAAGGGCGTGCCGCGGCTCGCGTCTATCAACACGGCGTCGAGGTAGACGCGCGCGACCGCTCCCTTAACTTCGGCGAGCGTGGGAGCCGCCGGCCCGCCGGCCTTCTGCGGCGCGGGCGTCGCGGTTGCCTGCGGCGTAGCCACAGCTGTCTGCGGCGTCGGCGTCGCGTTCGGCGCGGAATCTCCCAGGGAGGCTTGCCTGGCCGTGGCGCACGAGAGAGAAACCGCGGCGGCGACGATGAAGAGAAAGAGGCGACGACGGCACTGCGTTCGGCCCGAACATTTCCGGAATGCTGGCATCGTAAGACGCTCCGTGACGAGACCCCGCCGTTCGTGCGGAGGTCAGACCATGACGGATTACAAATCAGCGCACGGGGAACAGGTCAGTACCGCACGCGGTCGCGGGAGTGCCGATTGCGGATTGTAGATTGCGGATTGGAAGAAAGCTCTGCTCTCCGCAATCCGCAATCCGCAATCTACAATCCGCAATCCCTCGGCGACCGCGGCGCTACTGACCTGTCCGTCCAATCGTCATGCGCTCTACAGCGATTCGAGGAACATGATGAGCTGCCTCTTCTGCTGCTCCGTCAGGAGCTGGAAGGCCGCGGTCACCGCGGCGGCCTCGCCCTGGTGGCGCAGTATGGCCTCCCTGAAGGTGAAGGTCTGCGCGCCGCTGTTCGACGGCGCGCTCGAAGAGCCGCCATCGTGCATCAGACGCGTCCGCGTGCGCACGCCCCAGAGCGGCGGGGTGCGCACCTTCAGGCGCGTTGTCTGCCCGCCGTTCTGGACGATGCCGTCGCCCGTGCCGATGTCGTGCAGCAGGAAGTCGCTGAAGGGCCGGATGATCTTGAAGCCGAGGTTGTCCGGCACCGTGAACTGTCCGCCGTTGATGCCCCTGCCGGAATCCGCCGTGAGGATGGCCGGGACGTGGCAGATGCTGCAACTGTAGGACGGGCCGTTCGGCATCTGCATGAAGAGCTGGCGGCCCGCCGCGATGTCCGCCGCAAAGCGCGAGTCGTGCTGAATGTCCTTGTCCTGCGGCGGGGCTTTCGTCGCCCGCATGAACTCGGTGAAGGTGTCGATGTCCTGCTCGTGATCCTCAGCGCAGTTGACGTCGGGCATGTCGTCGCAGGGCGTGGCGTCGGGCACGGGGTCGAAGCCGGAGCCGAACCCCACGAAGCGGCCCAGAGAGGTGTTCTCGTTAACGATCAGGAAGTTGGTGATGCCGATCTCGTTGAGGTAGGCGTCGCCGGAGAAGGAAAGCAGGCTCGGTATCTGATCCTTCCAGCCGAAGCGACCGATGCGTCGGACGCACGATTGGTTGGGGTTGGCGCAGTCGCGGTTAGTTCGGAAGTTTGCCTCCAGCACGGGCACGGCAATCGTCTGACCCTGAACCTGCCCGCCGCTGATGTCCGACTGGGTGCTTGAGATGGTGAGGAGCGTGCCGTTCGGGATGGCCTCGACGAAGCCGTCGCCGAGCAGGTTGAGCGAGGTGCGGAAAGTGCGCACCGGCTCTTCAGCCGCGATGGGGTCGCCGCCGCCGACGATGCCGGCGGTGTAGAGCGGCGGCACGCGCTCCTGAACCTTCGAGTCGATGGCCCGGTCGTTGATGAGCGAGCCGCCGGGCGCGTCCACGAAGTTGTTGTTCGCGTCGTTGTGCCCGGCCCTCAGCTCCGTGATCTGACTGATGCCGCCCGGCACGGGGTTCTGGTGACACTCGCGGCAGGACTGCGCGTTGTAGACCGGCCCCAGCCCGTCGTCCTTCTCGTCCACGATGCCGAAGATGAACTCGTCGGCGGCGAAGGTGCCGGGCGTCGGCTTGGCCGCGGGGAACTTCGGGATGGCCTGACCCTGAGGCAGGAAATTCGGGTCGTTGGTCTGGCGGTCGAAGGCCGCCGGGGCTTCCGCCGCGTGCCGCATCCTATCCTCGGTACAGATGAGTTCGGCGCACTCCATCGGTGGAGGGCACATGACGGGGCAGCCGTCAGCCGACTCCGGGCGCGCGTCCTCGCCCGCGTCGAAGGTGAAATTACCTGAGTTAAAAGGGTCGGTACTTTCACAGTCGATGCCGGGGCCGCAGTTGGGCGTGCCGAACCTGTCGAAGCCGGGGGCTACCGTGGTGCCGGTGCCGGAGACTTTGTCCGCCTGATTGGTTAAGGCAGCAAGGGCGGCAGACTGTGCGGCGGTTAAGGGCGTGTTCGGGTAGTTGCTCGGACTCTGGCTCTGACTGCTGGCGGTGCGGCTGATGACCGCCGCCGAGACGAAGGCCGCCGCGAAGAGCAGCGTCAGCGAGATTTTCAGACGTTTCATTTTTCTACCTCCTCAAGATAGACGGAGCCGATGGGTGGGCCGATTCCTGCCGGGCAGAATCCGGAGAAGGGCCTATGGAATTGGCACGAGGTGGTGGTCCAGGGTCGGGCGGCGGCATGCCCCGACGCGGGCCGGGAGCGCCGACGCTATCGAGCACACGAGTGGCAGGGGATTCGCCGCGGGGAAGGACGGCACGTTTTCCGGCCCGGCGACACGGCCACGCGCGGGCCGGCAGCCCGACGCGGAAGCGCGCTCCGCCCGTTCCGAAAAGGGTTGAAGATGAGGGGGTGTAAACCGGCGACTTCCCGGTCTGTAGACCCCGCCGAGACACCGGAAACAGCCCCGGAGTAAGGGACGCCGGTGCGACGGGTTTATTCTGCGCCGTTTTGTTGTAGCCGGAGATTCATTCGGAGTCGAAGGGAACGAGAAGGACGGGGATGTCGCTAATCAATACCGAGTGAATCGCGCGCAGAATAGTTCCGGCCCGGAAAAAAGTCAATCACTATTTTGACCCGCGGGCGGCAGAATGTACGGATTCTACGGGTTCCCGGCTGAAGTCGTCTTGCGCACCTTCTTATCGTTGACGACTTTTTATTCCTCCACAACGAAGGGGGCGGACGGGCTTCACGTTTATTCCACCGTCACGGACTTCGCAAGGTTACGCGGCTGGTCTACGTCGCAGCCGCGGCGCACAGCGATGTGGTAGGCGAGGAGTTGCAGCGGGATGACGGCGAGGATGGGCGTGAGCAGGTCAGAGGATTCGGGGATGTTGATGACGTGGTCGGAGACCTTCGCCGACATCTCGTCGCCCTCCGTTAAGACGGAGATGACGACGCCCTCGCGCGCCTTGACCTCGACGATGTTCGAGTGGGTCTTCTCGTAGCGAAGCTCCGAAGACGCGTTCCCCTCCTCGCGTGGGTTGACGACGACTACGGGGAGGCGCTCGTCAATCAAAGCGTTCGGCCCGTGCTTCATCTCGCCCGCCGGGTAGCCTTCGGCGTGGATGTAGGAAATCTCCTTGAGCTTCAAAGCGCCTTCGAGCGCGACGGGGAAGTTGATGCCGCGGCCCAGGTAGAGGAAGTCGGTCGCGCGATGGAACTCGCGCGCAAGCTCTTCCAGCTCGTCCGACTCGGACAGCAGGCGCTCGATCTTGACCGGAAGCTCCGCCAACTGCTGCGCGTGGCGCCTGGCCTCCTCATCGCTGAGCGCGCCGCGGAGTTGTCCGAGGTACATCGCGAAGAGGTAGAGCGCGACCATCTGCGCGGTGAAAGCCTTCGTCGAGGCCACACCGATTTCGGGGCCGGCGTGCGTCAGGATCGTCCCGTCCGATTCGCGCGTGACCATCGAGCCTTGCACGTTGCAGATGGCGAGCACCTTCGAGCCGCGCTCTTTGGCCTCCCTGAGCGCCGCGATGGTGTCGGCGGTCTCGCCCGACTGCGAGATGACGAGCAGAAGCGTCCGCTCCGACATGACGGGGTCGCGATAGCGGAACTCCGAGGCGTAGTCAACCTCGACGGGCACGCGCGCGAGCTGCTCGATCATGTACTTGCCCGCAAGCCCCGCGTGCCAGCTCGTGCCGCAGGCGGCGATGGTCACGCGGTCGAAGTCACGGAACTCCTGCGGCGTGATGTCCATCTCGTCGAGGTAGACGCGGCCCGTGTCCAAAGAGACGCGGCCCTGCACTGTGTCACGCACCGCGCGCGGCTGCTCGTAAATCTCCTTGAGCATGAAGTGCTTGAACCCGCCCTTCTCGGCCATGATCGGGTCCCAGGTGATGCGCTGCGTGTGCGGCTCGACCGTATCGCCCTCGAAGTTCGTCACGCGCACCGAGTCTTTGGTGAGCACGGCGATCTCGCCGTCGCCTAAGAAGAAGACGTCGCGCGTGTGCTGAAGGATGGGCGGCACGTCCGAGGCAACGAAGAACTCGCCGTCGCCTAATCCGACGACGACGGGCGGCCCCTGACGGACGGCGATGATCGTGTCCGGCTCGTCGGTCGAGATGATGGAGAGCGCGAAGATGCCGCGCAGGTCGCGCACGGCAGAGCGCACGGCCCGCTCGAACGAGTCGTCGCGCTTCAGGTACTCTTCGACGAGATGCGCGACAACCTCCGTGTCCGTCTCCGTGACGAAGTGGTGGTCGGCGCGGCGCAGACGGTCTTTGAGCTGAATGTAGTTTTCGATGATGCCGTTGTGGACGACGACAACCCTTCCGGTGCAGTCGCGGTGCGGGTGCGCGTTCTCTTCGGTGGGCCGACCGTGCGTGGCCCAGCGCGTGTGGCCGATGCCGTAGGTGCCGTCGAGCGGCTTGAGGCGAATGGCCTCTTCGAGGTTGCGCAGCTTCCCCTCGGCGCGGCGGATGTCGAGGTGCTGGCCCTCGTCAACGACCGCGATGCCGGCGGAGTCGTAGCCGCGGTATTCGAGCTTCCTCAGAC
>JALZHC010000617.1 GCA_030914105.1 Acidobacteriota bacterium | reverse complement strand
GGGCGCGCTGGCCGCCGCCGTCCAGACCGCGCCCGTCTTCCTCAACGACACCATTAACGCGCTCGCCTATACGGGCGACGAGCGCGAGGGCCGGCGCGGCTTGCTCGCCGCGACCAACGCGGGACTGTTCCGCAGCTACGACCTCGACAAGGGCTGGGAGCGCGTGCCCTACGGCGCGAGCTTCGACACGCGCACGCTCTGCGTCTCGGCGAGCGCGCAAGACCCGGAGACGATCTTCGTCGGCACTTCCAACACCGGCGTGCTCGTCACGCACGACAACGGCAAGAACTGGGAGCAGGCGCGCGGCATCCCGACCGAGGGGCCGGTCAACGTCATCGAGCGCGACCCGAAGCGGCCTGAGAACATCTACGTCGGCACGACGCAGACGCTCTACGTCTCGCACGATGCCGGAGCGCACTGGCTGCGCCGCGGCGGCAACCTCCCGTTGGGGAGCTTCACCAGCGTCCTCATCAACCCGGAGAACCCGGACGAGGTCTTCGTCGGCAACGCATACGAGCGCGGCGGGCGTGTCTTCTCCGAGGCCGAGGGCGGCGGAGTCTTCCGCTCGACCGACGCCGGCATGACCTGGCAGCGACTCGACCCGCCGCTGCCGAGCCGGCGCGTCTGGGCGCTCGCGCTCGACCCGCGCGACCCTGGCCGCATCTTCGTCGGCTCGCACTCGGCGGGAGTCTACGTCGCGCGCCGCGGCGGCGAGGCGGCGACCAGCAAATAGGCCAGAAAAGGGAAAAGGGGAAAGGGTAAGGGCTAAAGGGAAAGACAGAGTTCTTCCCTTTAGCCCTTACCCTTTCCCCTTTTCCCCTCGTATTGCCTTGACACTTGGTTGTCCGGCTGTGTAAATTCTTGCCCTACCTGGCAGAAGAGCTTGGTGATTGGCGGATCACGCGGGTGATCCACGGGCATGAGGAAAAATTGAAACCACGTTCGCTTCTTTTTTTTCTGGTTCAGCGGCTCGCATCTCCCGCCTACCTCCTCCGTCCTCCGTCAATCAGCCGAAGCTACTCGCCGCAAGATTTCAACGTCCGGGCGTGGACGGCGTAGTTCGCCGGACGCGGTCGCCGAGCGTCGGAAGTTTTGCTCGCCGGGCAGGGCGCGGGAGGGAGACGCTTGCGCCAGATCAAACAAGCAGGAGTTTGACAGGAGTTCATGTCCACCGAAAACGATAAGCCGACCAACGGCGATAACCAGAACGAACAGCCGTCGCCCGCCGCTGCCTCAAGCGAGCCGGGCGCGCGCACCGAACAGGCGGCCAGCGCCGCTTCCGCGACTGCCCCCGCGGAGGCTTCGACACCCGCTCCAGCACCCACACAGACTTCGACTTCGGCCCCTGCTGACGACCCGCCGCCGGCGGCGTCCGCGCAGGCGGCCCCGGAACCGGCGTCGAGTCCGCAGGCGGCGGCCAATCCCGCGCCGGCTGCGGCTTCAGCGCCCGAGCCGGACGACGAAGAACCGCGCGGCGGCTCGTCTGACTTCGACTTCGGCGCGATGCTCGACCAGTACGAGCAGGAGCAGGCAGCCTTCCAGGAAGGCTCGGTCGTTCGCGGCACGGTGGTCGGCGTCAACGACCGCGCCGTCGTCATCGACTTCGGCTTCAAGTCGGAGGGCGCAGTCCCGCTCGAAGAGTTCATGGAGGGCGGCGAACTCACCGTCAAGCGCGGCGACGAGGTCGAGGTGCTCATCAAGAGCATGGAGTCGCAGGAAGGCGTGCCTATCTTGTCGCGCGCCGACGCCGTTCGGATGCGCGCCTGGGACGAGCTCGAGCGCGCCTACCGCGACGGCACGCCCGTCCGCGGCAAGATCGCCGAGCGCGTCAAGGGCGGCCTGCGTGTTGACGTTGACGGTGTCGCGGCCTTCCTGCCCGGCTCGCAGGTTGACGTGCGGCCCATCCGCAACCTCGAATCTTTGCGCAACCAGGAGATCGAGGCCAAGGTCATCAAGCTCAACCGCAAGCGCTCGAACGTCGTCTTGTCGCGCAAGGCGATTCTCGAACAGGAGAACGAGGGCAAGAAGAGCGAGACCCTGAACAACCTCGAAGAGGGAATCATCGTCGAGGGCCAGATCAAGAACCTGACCGACTACGGCGCGTTCGTCGACCTCGGCGGCATCGACGGCCTCCTGCACGTCACCGACATGTCGTGGGGCCGCTTGCAGAACCCGGCGGAGATGTTCCGCGTCGGCGAGAACGTGCAGGTCAAGGTCTTGAAGTTCGACAAGGAGCGCGAGCGCGTCTCTCTGGGCTACAAGCAGCTTCAGCCAGACCCCTGGGAGTCAGTCTCCGAGCGCTTCCCGACGGGCCAGCGCATGCAGGGCAAGATTGCGAGCGTGACCGACTACGGCGCGTTCATCGAACTCGAACCCGGCATCGAGGGGCTGGTTCACGTCTCCGAGATGACCTGGTCGAAGCGCATGAAGCACCCTTCGAAGCTCGTCCAGCCGGGCGAGACGGTCGAGGTCGAGGTCTTGGGCGTTGACCCGAAGAACCGACGCATCAGCCTCGGCATGAAGCAGACGCAGCCGAACCCCTGGGAGACTCTGCCCGAACGCTTCCACGTCGGCGACCGCGTGCGCGGGCGCGTTCGGAACCTGACGGACTTCGGCGCGTTCGTCGAGGTCGAGGACGGCGTTGACGGACTCGTCCACGTCTCCGACATCTCCTGGAACAAACGCATCAAGCATCCGGGCGAGGTCTTGAAGAAGGGGCAGGAGATCGAGGCCGTCATCACCAACATTGATGTTGACAACCGCCGGCTCTCGCTCTCGATCAAGGACACGGAGCCGAGCGCCTGGGAGAAGTTCGTCAACGAGCACCGGCCCGGCGACATCGTGCGCGGTAAGGTCACGAGGTTTGCCAACTTCGGCGCGTTCGTCGAGCTGGCCGAAGGGCTGGAAGGCTTGTGCCACGTCTCGGAGCTTTCCGAAGACCGCGTCGAGCGGCCCGAAGATGCCGCGCAGATCGGGCAGGAGATGGACTTCCGCATCCTTCGCATCGAGCCGGAGTCGAAGAAGATCGGACTCTCGCACCGCGCGGCCAAGCACGACGAACCCGTGGCGGACGTGAAGAGCTACACGACCGAGGCGGGCGGCGGCATGGCCTCTCTGGGCGAGCTTGCCGACTTCTTCAACAAGCGCTCCGGCGGCTCGGAGGACGAAGGCAACCGCTAACCCCTTATTCCTCGAAGTCGAAAGCCCCGCGCCGAACCGACGAGTTCGACGCGGGGCTTTCTGCTTTCCGCGTTAGAGCAGTCGCAATCGCGGGTCGGGTCAGTACCGCGAGCGGTAGCGAGCGGGTATGGCTTCGGCGACTCAGACCCACCGTTGAAGAGCAAACCCGCTCGCTACCGCTCGCGGTTCTGTACTGACC
>JALZHC010000105.1 GCA_030914105.1 Acidobacteriota bacterium | reverse complement strand
TACCTGACCTATCGCACCTACCTCGAAAACATCGAGGCGATGGCCGAAGCCGCCAAGGCCGAAGCCGAAGCCGAAGCGCGCGCCGGCGCGGCAGCGCAACAGGCCGAGCAGGCCCGCCGCCACGTCGAAGAACTCTCGCACTACATCGCCGAGCAGGAGCGCATCCGCGAGCAGTATGCGCAGATCGAAAAGCTCTCGGCCCTGGGTGAGCTGGCGTCGGGCGTCGCGCACGACTTCAACAACACGCTCGCAGGGATACTCGGTCGCGCTCAGCTCCTGCTCTCGACGAAAGACCCGGAGCGGGTCGAGTCAGGACTCCAGCTCATCATCAAGACCGCGAAGGACGGCGCGAAGACCATCAAGCGCATACAGGACTTCGCGCGCCAGCGCCGCGACCACGACTTCCAGCCCGTCTCGGTCGACCAGCTTCTGCTCGACGTGCGCGAGATCACGCGCCCGCGCTGGAAGAGCCGCGCTGAATCCGAGGGCGTCCACATCGCGCTCGAACTCCAGCTCGGCTCGGACGAGGCGCGCGTGATGGGCGACGAGTCGGAACTGCGCGAGGTTCTGGTCAACATGGTCTTCAACGCCGTGGACGCGATGCCGCAAGGGGGGACGCTCACGCTCTCGACGCGCGAGGCGGGCGGGGCCATCGAGATCGTCGTCGCCGACAATGGCACGGGCATGAGCGAGGAGGTGCGCTCGCGCGTCTTCGACCCGTTCTTCACGACGAAGGGCAAGGCCGGCATGGGACTGGGCCTCGCCGTCAGCTACGGCATCATCCGCCGGCACGAGGGGCAGGTCGAGGTCGAGAGCGAGCCGGGGCGCGGCACGACCTTCCGCATCAAACTCTCTTCGGCGAAGCCCGCGGCCCGGCCCGAAGTCGAGACGCCGCCGCCCACGCTCGCGCTCGTCCCGCAGCAGCCCGGCGCGGTGCACATCCTCGTCGTTGACGACGAGGAGCACGTGCGCGAGCTTCTCAAAGACATACTGGAGAGCGAGGGCTACGGCGTCCGCATGGCGCGCGACGGGCGCGAGGCGCTCTCGATGCTGGAGGGCGCGGAGTTCGACGCTGTCTTCACAGACATCGGCATGAAGGGGATGAGCGGCTGGGAGCTGGCGCACGCCGTGCGCGAGCGCGACCCAGGCGTACCGCTCGCGGTCATCACGGGCTGGGGCGATGCCGTCAGCTCCGGCGAGCGCAGCGTCGCGCAGGTTGATTGGGTCGTCACCAAGCCCTTCGACGCGGCGCAGATACTCGCCATCGCCCGCGAGGTCGCGCGCCGCGCCGAGGCGCGCGCCAAGAGCGCGGGCGTCGCCGCTTAAAAGTTTCGAGCCGGGGGGAGCAAGAGGCCGCGAGTTGATGCGTGCGAGAAGCATCAACCCGCGGCCTCTTGCTGTAACCCGCGGCCTCTCGCTGTCGGCAGAGAGATCGTCTCTCAGTTCTGAGCAGAAGGCTTGTCGCCGCCGTTGTTGCGCAGGCTGCCCAGGTCGAGGCCGTGGCGCTTGATCATGCGCTGCAAGGTGGTTCGGTCAATGCCGAGCAGGCGCGCGGCGGCCTGCTTGTTGCCGCCCGTGTGCGCGAGCACGCGCGCGATGTGCCGGCCCTCGAGTTCTGACAGAGAAATTAGCGGCTCCTCTTCGTGCCGCGCGTCGCGGGCCTCCGGCGCGGGTTCGTGCGCGTCTGCCGCGGGCGTGCCGTGCGTGCGTGCGGCGGCGGCCTGCGTGCCTGCGTCGCGCACGCGCTCAGGCAGGTCTTCGGGGCGCACCGCCCGGTCGCAGAGCGCGACGGCGCGGATGACGGCGTTCTCAAGCTCGCGGATGTTGCCGGGCCAATCGTAGGCGACGAGCGCGAGCGCCGCGTCGCGCGAGAAGCTGACCGCCGCCAGCCCCGCACGCGCGGCCCGCGCGGCGAAGTGGCGCGCGAGCGGCATGATGTCCTCGCGCCGCTCGCGCAGGGGCGGAAGCCTGAGCGTCACGGCGTTCAAGCGGTAGAACAAGTCCTGCCGGAAGCGTCCCTCCTTCACCTCCTGCTCCACTTCGCGGTTGGTCGCGGCGATGACGCGCACGTCAACGCTCACGGTGTTGTTCGACCCGACGCGGCGGATTTCACCCTCCTGCAAGGCTCGCAGAAGCTTCACCTGAAACGCGGGCGTCGTCTCGGTTATCTCGTCGAGCAGGATGGTGCCGCCGTCCGCCTCCTGGAGCAGGCCGCGCCGGTCGCGCTCCGCGCCGGTGAACGCGCCGCGGACGTGTCCGAACAGCTCGGATTCGATCAGCTCCGAAGGTATCGCGCCGCAATTGACGGCGACGAACGCTTGAGAGGCGCGCGGGCTGCGCTGGTGTATGGCGCGCGCGACGATCTCTTTGCCGGTGCCGCTCTCGCCCGTGATGAGCACGGGCAGGCTCGTCGCCGCGACGCGACCGACGAGCTTCATCACTTCGACGAAGGCGGAGCTGACGCCGATGAGGGCGAGGTCGGAGGCGTAGACGGGCGTGGGCGGAAGCTCGCCCGTCGTGCCGGGCCGCTCGCGCTTCTCCGCGGAGCGGCGCACGGCCTGCGCGATACGCAGCACGTCCTCGTTCTCGAAGGGCTTCATGAGGTAGTCGTAAGCGCCCGACGAGACGGCGTCGAGCGCGCCGGCGGCAGACCCGTGCCCGGTCATCAGGACGATCTGCGCTTCGGGCTGCTCTTCGACGAAGCGGCGCAGCACGGCGTAGCCTTCGGACTCGCTCTTGTCGCTGAGGCGCACGTCGCAGAAGACCAGCTCCCACGCGCCGTCGCCGAGCATCTCGAAGGCGCGCTCCGCCGATTCGGCCTCACGCACCTCCCAGCCTTCGGCGCGCAAGACCTCGGCGACGTTGCTGCGCACCAGCTCGTTGTCGTCTATGACGAGTGCCTTCATTCTTTTTCGGCCAGACCGGCCGCGCTCTTACTGCCGCCGCCGGGCGACCGGCCTTCTCCCGTTTGAAGCGTAAGCCCGGACATTATAGTGCCGACGCGGGCGTCCGCGGCAAGCCCTTCGTCGGCGGGAGAAATATTTTCGGCAGTTCGGGCATTAGCTTATGGAAGGGCTGCACGAAAGACGGCTGCGGCGGACGCACGCGGTTTTCCTTTCAACGAGCAGGCGTCTCACGCGTCGCCATTTTTATGTTGACACCGCACCCGCTAAGGACTAGCCTGTCGGGCCTCAGAGTTTTTCTCTGACGCCTTGCGTCTCCAGCCCTTTCGCCAGGTCGCCGACAAGTCTCGTCTAAGGCCGGGTCGCCGAAGCCCCGCGGTGACGCCCCCGGCAAACTCATTTTTCCGACCATCATCCCTGAGGAGGGTATTTGCAATGAACGGGACAAAGGAAAAGGAGTGGACGCTGATGTTCTACTTCGCGAGCGACAACCCGCTCGCCCCCAGCATCGTCTCGCAGCTCAAGGCGCTCAAGAACGCCGGCTTCCATCAGCAAGCCAACGTGGTCGCGCGCTTCGACCCCCACACGGTCGGCACGCCGCTCCACACCTTCGACGTCAACCTCGTCGAGAAGGCCGAGGCCCGCGCCAGGCTCAGAATTCAAGGCCAGGACCCTGACGGTGCCAACCAGATCGGCTTCCCCTCGAATGACCCCTTCATCAGGAATCTGGTGCTCGACAAGTTGTGGGGAGAGGCGACGATCCCGAAAGAAGACGGCGGCGAGGAAAAAATCACGGACTGCATCAAGAAAAAGATACTGTATAGCCTCCAGCAGTCTGTGGCGGGACTGTCCCGCAGGGCTAACCAGGTGGCTGTGCCCGCACTCGGGGACTTGATCGAGTACGAGCCGCCGAACCCCAACGAGCACAGCTCGTCGTCGGGAGAGTCAAACGGGGACGGGGGCACTTCTGTCGCCGCGGGCGACCCTGCCGTGGCCTCGGCCCCGCCGAACGGAGAGGGGCGTGCGAACGGAGAGGGTACTCCGACCCAAGCAGTGGGGGCAGAGAAGCCGGACAAGGCCGCTCCTAAGGAGTCCTTGAATGATTTCCTCCAGTTTTGCGCGAGCAAGTACCCGGCGAAACGCTACATGCTGTTTATCCTCGGCCACGGTCTGGTTGTGGGTAACGACATGTTTCTCTTCGACGAGCACGCCAAAAAGCCCTCGCTCTCGCTGAAAGAACTGGGCGAGGTGCTGGTCGACTTCAACACGGCCATCAATAAAGATACGCCGGAGGGTGAGGATAAGAAGAACTTGACGCTGCTCGGCTTCCATAGCTGCTCGATGAGTTCCATCGAGGTGGCCTACGAACTGCAAGGTACGGCCAAGTACATGCTGGCGTCGCAAGGCCCGGAGTTCGTCGGCAGTTGGCCTTACACCCAGATTCTGGTGCGCATCTTCAGGGACTTGAACCAGGACGATCCCGAAAGCACGGTGAAGAAGATTTTCCAGTACTGCTACTTCAACAGCTATGACTTCCAACTCGCCGGCTATTCCTCTCACCTCTGCCTGTGCGACCTGGACAAGGTGTCGGACACGAAGGAGCATATCCAAAACCTCGTGGCCGTACTCAATGACGCTCTGGGGAATGAAAAGAGCGCCGACGTCGCGGCGGGCGACCAAAGGCCGGGCGACGAGTTCGTCAAGGGCCTCATCCTCCTGGCCCACTGGGACGCGCAGAGCTTCTGGCAGGAGACCTACATTGATTTGTACGACTTCTGCCTGTGCCTGCGCACGAGGTGCGCCGACACCCACGCTTACGTCTCGGCGGAGACGCAAGCCAAGCTGGAGCAAATTCAGAACAAGTGCAGCGCGTTGATGACGGCGCTGCGCCCGCAGGACGGGGAGGGGCTGGTCTTGCGTTCCGGGTTCGCCGGGCCGTCCTACCAGTACTCGCGCGGCCTCTCGGTCTACTTCCCCTGGTCTCAACCGAGCAACGGCGACTTCTGGCCCACGGAGTACCAGGGCTACAAATTTGAGGAGACCGGCTGGCGCGATTTTCTCCAGCGCTACTTCGATAACACGATGCGCGACCCGCGCGTGAAGCTCGACGGCGACGGCAACCGTCAGGTCTACGCGAGCAACGACTCCGTCACGCTGAACCAGACCTTGCTCGAAGGGATTACCGGCCACATCTTCGAGAGGAGCGAGCCGGGTCAACTGAGCAAGGGCGGCGGGAGCGACGCGACAGGCAAGGGCGGCGGAAGCGACGCGAGCGGCGACGACTGCGACTGCCCGTCCATCAAAAACTATCCGTCCTTCACCCGCGCGCGTCTCAGGCGAGTGAGCGAGGGCGGCGAATGGAAACAGGAAAAGGCTTACGTCACGCCGACGGGTTCAGACCTCTCCGAGGCCGGAGATTACCAGAGCTTCTCAAGCGAGGACGCCGCCGCGTCATGAGTCACGTGAAAGTCTCCCGCGCCACCCTGCTGTTGCTGGTCGCGGCGCTCTGCCTCGCGCAGGGCGCGCGCGCGCGCGGCGCGTCGGACGACCTGGAGGCTGCGCGGCAGGCCGCGGCGGCTGCGGACGACGGCGCGGTTGGACTTGAAGCGCGGCGGGAGGCGCTGGGAAAGCTGGAGGAGGCCGCGCGCCTCTTCCTCAATGCCGGAGAGAGGTTGGAGGCGGCGCGCGCGCTCAACCGCGCGGGCCGCCTCCAGTTGCTTCTCAGCGCGCCGCAGGACGCGCTCGGCAGCCACCGCCGTGCCCTGGCCCTGCTCCAACAGACGCCTTCGCCCGAAGTAGAAGTTGACGGCTTGAACGGACTGGCCGCGGTTTATCAGGTCGTTAAGGACGAGGGGCGTGCCGATGAAGCCTTGCGCGAGTCGCTCGCTCTGAGCGAGCAGTCGGGATACGAGCGCGGTCGGGCGCAGGCTCTGCT
Organism: Acidobacteriota bacterium; assembly: GCA_030914105.1. Classification (GTDB taxonomy): domain Bacteria; phylum Acidobacteriota; class Blastocatellia; order Pyrinomonadales; family Pyrinomonadaceae; genus QHXN01. Next base: position 2,729 of record JALZHC010000105.1, on the reverse strand, counting down.
CACGCTCAGCGACCTCCAGAATTACCACAACCACGCCGCGGCCTTGCAGACCGCGCAGGCGTCGCTCGCCCTCTGGCAATCGGCCGGCGACCGCGCGGGCCTGGCGCGCGCCTACGCGCAGATCGGACTCTGCTACATGGCGCAGAGCACGCTCGACGAGTCTGCCCAAAATTACCGGCAGGCGCTACAAATCTGGCAGGAGTTGAATAACTCATCCGAGCAGGCCGGCGTCCTGATCAACCTCGGCTGGATCGAGTACCGCAGAGGGGAATGGCAGAACGAAATCTCGCTCATGACGCAGGCCGAAGGGCTGCTCGACGAGCGGGCCGAGCCGGAGAAGACGGGGCAGACCGCCTCCGGGCTGGCCGAAGCCTTCAGGGAGAGCGGCATGCCGGAAGTCGGAATCAACCACTACCGGCGCGCGCTCGACTATTACCGCCTGACGCAAGACCCACACCTCGTCTGGTACGCCACCTGGGAGTTGGGACGCACATACCACCTCATGGAGGACGACCGGCAGGCGTTGACCTACCTCCGTCAGGCCCTCGACGGCGTCGCTAAAGACGGCCTCGAAGCGGCGCAGACCTACCACAGCCTCGGCGAAATCTACATCGCGTCGGGCGAGTACGCCGACGCCCTACAGTACCTGCAATCGGCCCTCGACATCTACACGCGCGCCGGCAACCCGAAGGAGGCGGCGCAGGTGCGCGCGCTGACCGGGCAGGCTTACCAGCGGCAGGGGAAGGCCGAGCGTGCGCGGGGCTATTACCTGAGCGCGCTGGGAGCTTTCCGCGCCCTCTCCGACCACGTCAACGAGTCGGCCACGCTCTTCGCGCTGGGGACTTTAGAGTTGGGGCAGAACAACCTCGGCGCGGCGGAAGACTATCTGCGGCAGTCGGTCGAGGTCACCGAGGGCATCCGCCGCGTCTCCACGAGCCGCGACCTGACGGCGGCCTTCTCGGCGTCGGTGCACGCGCGCTACGAGGCTTACGTCGAGTGCCTGATGCGCGAGCGCGCACGGGAGCCGGCGCGCGGACTCGACGCGTTGGCCTTCGAGACGAGCGAGCTGGCGCGTGCGCGTTCGCTCGCGGAGATGCTGCTGGGCAGGGGCGCGAGCCTCGCGCAGGGACTCGACCCCGAACTGGCCGCGCGCGAGAAGTCGCTCCGGCAGTCGCTGCGCGTGAAGGAGGACGCGCGGGTCACGCTGCTGGGCAGGGCTTACAGGAAGGAAGAACTCGAAGCGCTCGAAGCGGAGCTGGCGCGGCTCAGCTCGGAGTACGAACAGGTCAACGAGGCCATACGCGCGCGCTACCCCGCTTACCAGCAGATCACGCGGCCCGCCGCGTGGGACTTGCGCCGCGTACAGGAGCAGGTAGTCGCCGACGACCAGACCGTGCTCCTCGAATACAGCCTCGGCTCCGAACGCAGCTACCTCTGGGCCGTGACGCGCGACGGCTTCAAGAGCTACGAGCTGCCCCCGCGGGCGCAGGTCAACGAGGCGGCTGAGAGGGTTTACGAGCTGCTGGCGACGAAGCCCGGCGCGAAGACCGAAGCGGAGTTGGACGCGGCCACGCGGGAGCTGAGCCGGATGGTTCTCACGCCGGTGGCCGCCGAGCTGAACAAGCGCCGCGTCATCGTCGTCGCCGACGGCGCGCTCGACTTCATCCCGTTCCAGGTTCTGCCCGCCCCCTCTTCGGGCGAGCCGCTCGTCGCCGGCTGCGAAGTCGTGGGCGCGCCCTCGGCCACGATCCTCGGAGAGCTGCGGCAGGAGACGGCGCGCAGGCCGCCGGCGGCGAATCTCCTCGCGGCCTTCGGCGACCCGGTCTTCGCGTCGAACTACGCGCAGCGCAAAGAACCCGACGGCGGCGGGCGCGTGCTCGCGTTTCAGGCGGGGACGGCGGTGCGCGACATAGAGGTTCCGCGCGACGAGTTAGACCCCTCGCGCGTCGAGCCGCTCTTCTACGCCAGGCGCGAGCTTGACAACCTGCGCGACGTGGCCGCCGGCGACGCCTCCGTGGCCGGGGACTTCGACGCCACGCGCGCGCGCCTGCTCGGCGCAGACCTGACGCGCTACTCCATCCTTCACTTCGCCACACACGGCTTCCTCGACCCGACGCGCCCCGAAAACTCCAGCCTCGTGCTCTCGACGGTTGACCGCGACGGGCGGCCTCTGGACGGGCTGGTGAGGCTGCAAGACGTTTACGGCCTGCGCGCGCCGGTCGACCTCGTAGTCCTGAGCGCGTGCCGCACGGCGCTCGGCAAGGAGGTGCGCGGCGAGGGATTGATCGGGCTGACGCGCGGCTTCATGTACGCGGGCGCGTCGAGCGTCGTGGCGAGTTTGTGGAAGGTTGACGACGAGGCCACGTCGGAGCTGATGCGACTCTTCTACACGAACATGCTGCGGCGCGGCATGACGCCCGCGGCGGCCCTGCGCGAGGCGCAGAACGGCATCCGGCAGCAGCCGCAGTGGCGCTCGCCTTACTACTGGGCCGCGTTCACGCTGCAGGGCGAGTACCGCCAGCCTATCAGGCGTGCGCCCTCGACGCACGCGCCCTTCTACACGAAGCTGTCTGTAGCCGTCCTGGTGTTGCTCGCGCCTCTGGCCGGCGCGGCCTGGTGGTATCGTCGCCGCCGCCCGCGACTCGCGTAGAGGTTTAGATTAACGTCAATTCAGCGCAGGCAGAAGGAAAAGACTTTATCCACGAAGCCACATGAAAGCGGCACAAAGA
>JALZHC010000616.1 GCA_030914105.1 Acidobacteriota bacterium | reverse complement strand
ACTCGTTTTAGAATTTGAGAGGGACTGGTGTGGGCCTTGAGCTATTTTTCCAGGCGCGCGCGGGCGCGCTTGAGGAAGGCTTGCAGCATCTCCGCGACGCCCTTCTGGAGCGCCGCGCTCAGACGCCCCTCGCCCGCGAGCGGCGCGAGCGTGTGCAGCTCGCGTGCCGACTGCCGTCGCAGCTCGACGCGCTGCGCGACGCGTATCAGCGTCGTCTGGCCGCGCTCCTCGAAGGTGGCCGAGTAGCGCAGGAAGTTTTTGCTCTCGCCCGCGGCGGGCGACCACTCGATGCGCGAAGGCTCGTCCACCGACTGCCGGACGCTGAACGCCTGCCGTATCGAGCCGACGAGCGGCACCTCCGCGCGTATCAGCCAACGCGCCACGCCCAAAGCGTCCGCCGTGATGCGCTCCACTCCCGGCATCAGCTCCGCGTAGTTCCTGAGATCGTTGAAGAACTCGCGCGCGCGCTCGGCGCTCGTCCTCCACTCCACCTGTTCGTCGAAAGCAGCCCTGATCGCAAACATATAAGCCTTGAACCCTGAGCCGTAAACCCCCGGCGAGAACAGACCGCGGGCCTTAACCCGCGCGAGAGTTATTGATGCTCGCGCCGCGCGCCGCGGTTTGCTCGCCGCCCTTTAAAATTTGTCCGCCGAAAGAGGGCGGCCCTTCTTCGCACGCCGCTTCGCGCTTTCACTTCCCACCCCGTTCGTGCTAAAGACAGATGTGATATTAACCCGCCCGCGCCGCGGCCTCAAATTCGCGCGGCGGGCCGGGAAACTTTTTCGGGCCGAGACTCTTTTTCGTTCGCGCCGGAGGCATTGGATGAGCACCGACTACCCGACGAGCACGCAGGGCGAGGGGCGCTGCCCGCGCTGCGGCGAGGGCACACTTAAAGCCTGGTACGAGCTGAGCGAAGAGGAGCGCGAGGTCGCGCGACGCCTCCCCGACTCCGCAGAATTCACGACCGCCGAGCGCGCCGCACGCCACCTCTTCTGCACGCGCTGCTGGCACGAAGAGCGCACGCCCGCGCCCCGCAACGCCTGACCGAGGCGACTCCGCCCGACGGCCTTCGCCAGCGGCGAAGCGTGCGTGTGTGCCGCCGTCAACGATGCGGTTGCGCCCGCGCCCGAAGGATTTAGAAGTTATGCCGCTCGTGACCGTCATCATCCCGACTTACAACTGGAGCAGCGTCCTGCCCTACTCAGTCGGGAGCGCCCTGCGGCAGACGTTCACGGATTTCGAGGTGCTGGTCGTCGGCGACGGCTGCACGGACGACTCGGAGGCGGTCGTCCGCGGGTTCGGCGACGAGAGAGTGCGCTGGGTCAACCTGCCGGCCAACACCGGCCACCAGTCCGAACCCAACAACGAGGGCCTGCGCCGCGCGCGCGGCCAGTTCATCGCCTACCTCGGCCACGACGACCTCTGGCTGCCGCACCACCTCTCGTGCCTCGTCGCGGCGCTCGAAGCCGGGGCCGACCTGGCCTTCGGCATCACCGAAATCATCGGCCCCGAAGACGGCTTCCGCGTGGCCGTGCCTTTCAAGCTACAATACACGCCCGGCGCGTGGATTCCGCCGACCGGCGTCGTGCACCGCCGCGCCCTGACCGAGAGTGCGGGCGGCTGGCGGCACTACCGCGAGCTGGCGGTTGACCCGGAGATAGACCTCTGGCGGCGCGCGCACGAGCACGGGCACAAGTTCGCTTTCGTGCCGCGCCTGACCGCGATCAAGTTTTCGGCCAGCGAGCGGCGCGGCGTCTACAGGGAGAGGCCATGTCACGAGCAGGCAGAGTGGTTCGCGCGGATTCACGCCGAGCGCGACCTCGAGGCGGCGGAGCTGGGCAAGCTGCTGGCCTTGTCCAGAGAGTCGCGCGCCTTTCACGAGACGCTCTCCGTACAGATGCTCCGCGACATACTTTACACAACCAGGGTGCGAATCTGGCGCAGGCTAACAGCCCCTCTGCGCCGCGCGCCGGTCAAGGGCCAGAGCGTGGAGGAGCGCCGCGTGCTCAAGGGGCTGGAACGCAGACCTTGAAGGGGCCCGTTTTTTCGCGCCGCCGCGCCCGACCCCTAACCGGCCAGGACGCGCGCACGCCGACACCATAACCAGCCGCCGAAAGGAGCGCGACCATGCTACCGGGAGCGAGGAAAGACTCACAGCTCATCACGAACGACTGGCACAAGCTTCAGGAGTTGATCGAGGGGGTTTCGCTGCGCGAAGTCCTGCACGTTCCGCGCGACCACGGCGTGCTCACGGAGTTGTTCCGCCCGGAGTGGGACCCGACGGGGCTGCCGGTCGTTCAGGTTTACCAGTCGCGCCTCTTCCCGCGCGCGCTCGGCGCGTGGAGCTGCCACGCGCGCAACACGGATCGCCTGTTCGTTAACCAGGGACACGTCAAGATCGTCCTCTACGACGGTCGCGGCGACAGCAAGACCTCCGGCATGCTGAACGAGTTTCACGCCGGCGACGCGCGGCCCGCCATGCTCGTCATCCCGCCCGGCGTCTGGCACGGGTTACAGAACCTCGGCCCGTCGGACGCACTCGTCCTCAACTTCCCGACCGTGCCCTACAACTACGAAGACCCGGATCACTTCCGCCTGCCTCACGACACGACCGAAATCCCTTACTCGTGGCCGAGCGCCGGCGACACGCGGCACCGCTCGAACGGGAGATGAAACAAGGATGAAGGATGAAGGCAAAGCAGTAGACAGTAGCCAGTAGCCAGTAGAAAGAGCTTTCTTCGGCGCGCGGCCTGACTGGAAGCGTTAAGTATCTCCTTCGCACCTACTGGCTTCTGGCTACTGTCTACTCATTCATCCTTCATCCTTCCGCTGACCCGCGAGGCTTCCGCTCGCGGTTCTGTACTTCCTCACTCATCCGCAGTAATCCGCTCGTAGGCTTCACGGACGGCAGACATGCGCGCGGCGAGTTCCGACGTGAGGGCGGCGGCTGAGGGGTAGCCGGCACGTCGCGCGAGGTCTGCGAGGAGCGTGTGGTCTTGTGCGGAGGGCAGGCGCGTCGAGCGACCGGCGACGAGGCGCAGGCCGTGGTCGAGTTCGCGCAGGAGCGCGTAGCCTTCGCAGAGGGCGCGGAAGTCTTCCTCGCCGATTGAGCCTGCGTCGCGCAGGCGCGCAAGCGTTGCGCGCGTCGAGCGCGAGTCCTCGCGGTCTGGCACGCCGTCGCGCAGTTGCAGGTAGCGGACGGCGAAATAGACGTCGAGCATGCCGCCCGGCCCGTACTTGATGTCGGTCGCGCGCGGCGACGGGTCGGCGTGGTGCGCGGCATGCTCTTCGGCGTGGCGTGCGGCGTGGTCGTCGGCGTGGCGCGCGTCGTGAGCGTCGGCGCGCGTCGTCTGGTCGGCGGCGCGCGAGGCGTCGCCGGAG
>JALZHC010000104.1 GCA_030914105.1 Acidobacteriota bacterium | reverse complement strand
CGTCACGGCGATCCTGCCGCACGGCGGCAATCTCTTTCAGGAGAAAGTCCCGGCGGCCGTCTTCGTCGGCAACGGCTTCGGGAAGCTCACGGGTTCGACGCAGGTCGGCGAACTCGGCGAGATTGAAACCCCGATTCTCCTCACCAACACTCTGAACGTCCCGCGCGTCGCCGACGCTCTCGTTGACTGGATGCTCGCACTTCCGGGCAACGAGGATGTGCGCTCCGTCAACCCCATCGTCGCCGAGACGAACGACGGGCAGTTGAACGACATACGCGGTCGCCACGTCCGCGCCGAAGATGTCTTCGCGGCTTTGAAGTCTGCGAAGGGCGGTGAGGTCGAGGAAGGCTCGGTCGGCGCGGGCACGGGCACCGTCGCCTTCGGCTTCAAGGGCGGCATCGGCACGGCCTCGCGCGTCGTCCCCGCCCATTACGGCGGCTACACTGTCGGCGTCCTCGTCCAGACGAACTTCGGCGGCGTGCTCACCATCAACGGCGCGCCCGTCGGGAGAGAGCTTGGCCGCTACTACCTCAAAGAAGACCTCGAACCCGCGCCGAAGTCCGCGCGTCGGGAGAAGGAGACGAACGAAGGCCGCGACCGCAAAGACGAAGGCCGCGACCGCAAAGAGCCTTCCGCCGACGCCGACCGCGCCGAAGCCTCGCGCAAACCCGACCGCCCTTCTTCACTCAAGACTGATCGCTCTTCTTCTATCAACCACGACCGCTCTTCTTCACTCGACGCCGACCGCGCCGACGGCTCTGTCATCGTCGTCGTCGCGACCGACGCGCCGCTCGACGCGCGAAACTTGCGACGCCTCGCCGCGCGCGCCATGCTCGGACTGGCGCGCACCGGCTCGCCTTCCACGAACGGCAGCGGCGACTACGTCATCGCCTTCTCGACCGCGCCCCAGAACCGAATCAAATACGGCGAGACCGCCCCGCGCCGCTTCGACTTCCTCCCCAACGACTCCACCTCGCCCCTCTTCCTCGCCTGCGTCGAAGCGACCGAAGAGGCCGTCTACAACTCTCTGCTGCGCGCCACAACGGTCACGGGCCGCGGGGGCACGCGCGTCGAGGCGCTGCCGATTGAAAGAACAATCGAGATTCTGAAAAAGTACAACGCACTCAGGACGGGCGAGCCGAAGCACTGAGACCGGGGCCGACATTCACCTCAGTTCAGTTAAACTTAAAGGGCAGGATTACAGCCGGCGTGCGCATGCTATACTGCGCGGCGCATCCGGGTCAGAGGTTGGATTCCACAATCGTCTAAGGCGGTCATGGCTGAAGGTATGGAGAACTCGGCAGACATAAACGGCGGCGGCGCGCAGGACAGGCTGAACAACACGGTCGCCGTGCTGGTCGCCATCGTCGCGGCGTTCATGGCCGTGACGAAGGTGAAGGACGACAACATCGTGCAGGCGATGTTGCAGGCGAAGTCGGACGCCGTGGACACTTGGTCGGAGTACCAGTCGAAGCGCATCAAGCAGCACCTTGAAGAGTTGGGGCGCGATCAGTCGCAGTTGATGCGCCAGACGGTTCCGGCTGCGGGCGCGGCGCAGGCCGACGAGCAGTTGCGGCGCTACGAGTCGGAGATCGAGCGCTACCAGAAGGAGGAGGACGAGTTGCAGACGAAGGCGCGCGGTCTGGAGGCGCAGTACGACGCCTTGAACTACCGCGACGACCAGTTCGACCTCTCCGACGCGGCGCTCTCGGTCGCGCTGGCGATGCTCGCCGTGACGGCGCTGACTCGCAAGCGCTGGCTTCTGTGGGCGTCGCTCCTGTTCACGGCCTTCGGCGTCGTCATGGGCCTGGCCGGACTCGTCGGCCTGCACCTGCACCCGGACTGGCTGACGAAGCTGCTCTCTTAGAAGATGTCTGGAAAGCCTCTTCGGTGCTTTCTAAACAGCTTCTTAAATCTTCAAGCGGGCGCGGCTCACTTCCCCTTCGCGGGCTTCTTCAACTCCTTCTCCACGTCCTTCTCTGCGGGCGCGCGCCCTTCGGGGAAGGCAAAGACATGGTAGTGGTCGCGCAGTTCGCGCAGCGCCTCGGCGCGGCCCGCGTCCTTGACCCGCGCGATTTCATTCATCACGAACTCCTGCTCGCGCGCCGACATGAAGTGGTAGTAAACGTCGAAGGCGAAGCCGGTCGTGTGCGGCTCGACGCTGAAGTCGCCCGCGTTCGGGTTGCCGGACTCGCGCAGGAGCCGTTGATACTCCTCAGTCCTGACGAGCGAGGTCACGGGCAGCGGGCGCTTGAACTCCGCTTGGTAAGCCGCCCCCAGCTCCTCCAGCAGCGCGAGCGCCGCGGGGCGCGCGTAAGAGAGCATGCGACCCTGAAACTCTTTGACCGACGACTGGTCGTGCAGATCATATGCGCGCCCGCCGAACGAGCCGGCGAGACGTGCGAGCGCCTCGTACTCGGCGTAGAGAGCTTCGCGCTGCTTCGCCGTCGCATACTCCGCGCCGACCAGCTTCTCTCTATCCTTCAGCTCGTCGAGCGCCTTCCTGCCTGACGCCGCCTCGGCGTTGAGCGCCTTGCGCCCCTCCTTGTCCTTCTTGTCCGCCGCTTTCAGTTTCGCGGCGAGGTCTTTCAGACCGGCTTCGAGCGCGGTGCGGTCGGCGGCTAGGCTGTCCTTGTAAGCCTTCAGCTCTTCGTCGCCGGCGAAGAGCGGGACGCTCTTGCCTTGCTTCGCGTCGTAGTGCGTCAGCTCGCCCGTCGCCGCGCCGCCCACGCCGAAGAGGACGTAGCCGCGACCGAGGCGCGGCACTTCGACGAGGCCGTCGCCGCGCGCGATCATCTCGGCCAGCTCCGCGAAGTCGTGAGGTACTTGCACGCCCGCCTCCAACGCGGCGGCGGCCTGACGCGCCAGGAAGCGATGCGGCTCCTTGTACTGCTTCAGCTCTTCGGGGACTTCGATCTTCGCCTGCCTGCCCACGGCCTCGCCCCTGTCCTCTTCGACCTGCTTGAACGCCTCGACGTAAGGGTCTGGCGTCGGCGTCGGCTTGATGCCCAGAACTTCCTCCGCCTTTTGCACGCCGCTTTGAAATGACGACGGGTTGCGTCTGAGGAGAAGGAAGACGGAGGCGAGCGCGGCGAGAAGAATGACGACGACGAGCGCGGCGCGGCGCGTGACGAGGCGCGAGAGGCCGCGGCGCTCGCCGACGGGCGAAGGCTGCTCACCTACTGCCGGCGCGTGCGTCGCGCTCGTTGCGGGCGTGCGATCTTCGCTCTCCGCTGGCGCGGGCTTCTCGCTCACTTCGGGGGCTTGAGGAGGAGGCGTCTCGACGCCTCCCGCTTCGTCACCGCCCGGTTTCCCCTCGTGCTCGTCCCCCATGTCGTTACTATAGTTTATTTCAGTCGGTGGTCGAACCAGTCTGCGGCGCGTTGGAGGATGTCGCGGCGGTTCGGGGTCTGCGAGACGGCGTGCCCCTCGCCCGCGTAGATGACGAGCTGCGTCTCGACGCCCAGAGTCTTCAAAGCGTGCCAGAACTCGTAGGATTGCGGCGCGGGGCACTCGGCGTCCCGGTCGCCGACCATGACGAGCGTGGGCGTGCGCGCGTTCTTGATGAAGTTGATGGGCGCACTCCGGGCGTAGACCGCGGGGTCGTCGTAGACGGACGCGCCGAAGTAAGGGATCATCCACTGGTCGATCTGGTTCTCGCCGTAGTAGCTCTGCCAGTTCGCGATGCCTGCGCCGGCCACAGCCGCGCGGAAGCGGTTCGTCTGCGTCACCGCCCACATCGTCATAAACCCGCCGTAGCTCCAGCCCGTCAGTCCCAGTCGTTCGGGGTCAACGGGCGCGGCCTTCAAGACTGTGTCCACGCCGCGAAGGATGTCGCGCAGGTCGCCGTGGCCGAAGTCGCGGACGTTGGCGCGCGTGAACTCTTCGCCCTGCCCATAGCTTCCGCGCGGGTTCGGGAAGAAGAGGAAGTAGCCGTCTGCGCCGAGCGAGAGCGGAAGGCCGAGGCCGCTTCCCCAGCGCGAGGTCAACTGCGACGCAGGCCCGCCGTGCACGACCACGACCATCGGATACTTCTTCGCGGGGTCGAAGCCCTGCGGGTAGACGAGCCAGCCCTGCACGTCGAACTTGTCGCTCGTCCACTCCAGACTCTTCGCCTCGCCCCAGGCGGGCCGCAAAGATTCGTTGACCTTCGTCAACTGCTTCCACTCTCCCACGGGGCCGGCCCAGACTTCCGGAGGGCGCGCAAACGAGTGGCGGACGACCGCCGTCGTCTTCAGGTCGCGCGAGACCGAGAGGCTCACGCCGCTCTCCTTCGTGAAGGTCTCCGGCCCAGTCCAAAGGGTCTCCACCTTGCCCGTCGCCGCATCGAGCGTGGCGACGCCGTTCAAGCCCTTGACCAGCTCCGTGAAGAGGATTTTGTCCGAGCCGGGCTGCCACGCGAGCCAGCTCGCCGAAGCCTTCATGCCGGGCGTGAGGTTGCGCGCCGCGCCCCCGCCCGAAGGGATAAGATAGATGTCGCCGCCCGTGTTGCCCTCGTCGCTCATCAAGCCGCCGATGAAGGCGATCTGTTTGCCGTCGGGCGAGAAGCGCGGCTCGGCGATCTGCATCGGAGGTTTAAGGATTGACTTCATCTGGCCCGTCGCGGCATCCACGGTGTAGAGCTGAGCGACGAACCAGTTGTTGTCGCCGGAGCCGTGCGCGGCTATCGCGGCGAAGCTCCTGCCGTCAGGCGACCAGTCGTACTCGTAGACGTAGAGGTCTGGCGGCGAGAGCTGCCGCACCTGCTGCGAAGAGAGATCAACCACGGCGAGGCGCTGCTCGTAGACGTGCTCTTCGACGACGCCCGCGTCCGCCGCGGTCGGGTTCGTCGGCCCAGCCGTCCGCACGGCGTTCTCCGTGAAGAGCAGCGCCAGTGACTGGCCGTCGGGCGACCACTGCGGCCCGGAGAGGAAGCCCACGAGGTTCGTCAGCTTTCGCGCCGCGCCGCCGCGCGCCGATGCGGTCGCGTTGCCCGTCACGTCCGCCACGTAGAGTTCGAGCTGCCCCGGCTTCTCCCTGTCGGAGAGGAAGGCGAGGCGCGCGCTGTCGGGCGACCAACTGAGGTCGTGCTCTGCGTAGTCGCCGCCCGGCCCGGCTGAGACGCGCCGCGGCTCCGCGTTCGGGGATTTGAGGTCGGCCACGTAGACGGCGTACTTGCCCGTCGGCGCTTTGTCCGCGCCGAGCAGCGCGACCACCCAGGCGACCTTCGAGCCGTCGGGCGAGACCGCCACCTCCCTGAAAGTGCGCGTGGCGATGAGCGTGTCAATCGCCTGCTCGACCGACGACTGTTGACCGAAGCCGGCGCGGCCCGAAGCCGTGACGAGCGTGCAGGCGAGTAAGAAGAGAACGGCGACAGAGACTCCGAAGCTTCTGCGCATTGCGACCCTCCGCGTTTAAGGAAGTGAACCCTCGTTTTGAGATTATACCCGACCCGCGCTCGACGAGGCAGGACAGTATCGAGAGCGGCAGGGTCTATTCATTCTTGAGCATAGAGGCTCGGTTACTCAACGCAGAGGCGCAGAGTTCGCGGAGGAAGCGCAGAGAGTTGAGCCCTGCCTTTCTCTGCGCCCCCTCTGCGTCCTCTGCGTCTCTGCGTTGAGTCTCTACTCGCTTTAAGCTCAAGAATGAATAGACCCTGCGGGAGCCGGAAGCCTCGCGGGTGTGCCTTTGCCGTCCGACGAGCTTGAGCGGTAGAACAAGACGATACACGGTCGCTACCGTTCCCGGTACTGTTACAATCATGGCCGCAACCCGATTCCGCTCGTCCCGTCAGACCGAGGATAAAAGATGAAAACTCAGAAGACCCTTTTCCAACTCCTTCCCGCCTTCTTCCTTCTGCTGACCGCGGGCGCGCGTGCGCAGGTGCGCGAACAGCCCGGCGCGCCGCGGCCCGTCGTCATCCGCGCCGCGCGCCTGCTCGACGTGCGCAGCGGCGACATCATTGATAACGCCGTCATCATCGTCGAAGGCGAACGAGTCAAGGCCGTCGGCCAGCACGTCGCCGTCCCCGCGGGCGCGCGCGTCTACGATCTCGGCAACGTGACGTTGCTGCCCGGTTTGATTGACTGCCACACGCACGTCATGCTTGAGCCTGAAGACGAGCGCGGCACTCCGCCTGTCGTCACGAAGTCGCAGGCGTTCCGAACGGTCGAGGGAGTCGCCGCCGCGCTGAAAGACCTTCAGGCCGGCTTCACGACCATGCGCGACCTCGACAGCGAGGGCGCGGGCTTCGCCGACGTGGCCGTGCGCGACGGCATTAACCGCGGCATCATTCCCGGCCCGCGCCTGCTCGTCTCCGGCAACCCGCTCACCATCACCGGCGGCGCGATGAACAACGCGGGCCTCAGTCCCGACATACAACTCCCAGACCCCGGCGCGAACACGGACACGCGCGAGGCGATGATCGCGGAGGTTCGGCGCGAGGTCAGGAACGGCGTGGACTGGGTGAAGGTCTACGCGACGGGGCCGATGCGCTACGTCGACCCCGTGACGCTCGACCCGCTCTCGCAGTTCTCGGCGGAAGACATCCGCGCCATCGTCACGGAGGCCGCGCGCTGGCACCGCGATGTGGCCGCGCACGCATACGGCGGCGAGGGCGCGAAGAACGCCATCCGCGGCGGCGTGCGCTCGCTGGAGCACGGCATGATGCTCGACGACGAGGGGCTGCGACTCCTCGTCGAGCACGGCACCTACTACTGCCCGACCCTCTCCGTCTACATCCCGAAGACGCCGGACGAAGACACAGAGCTGCGCCGCCGCATCGTCGCAAGCCACCGGCAGGTCTTCCAGAAGGCGTTGAGGATGGGCGTCAAGATCGTCTTCGGCACGGACGTCGGCGCGTTCGAGCACGGGACGAACGCGCGCGAGTTCGAGCTGATGGTCGAGTACGGCATGAAACCTCTTGAGGCGATTCGCGCGGCGACCACGCGCGCCGCGGAGCTTCTGCGGATGGAGAAACAGCTCGGCGCGGTCGAGCCCGGCAAGTACGCCGACATCATCGCCGTCGAAGGTAACCCGCTCGAAGACATCCACGCGCTCCGCCGCGTCAACTTCGTCATGAAGGCCGGGCAGGTCTACGTCTCGCCGCGTTAACACTCGGAAGGTTTCTTCGCTCTTGAGCCTGAAGCACGAGGAAATTCAACGCAGAGGCGCAGAGTTCGCAGAGGGGGCGCCGAGAAAGGCAAGGCTCAACTCTCTGCGCTTCCTCCGCGTCCTCTGCGCCTCTGCGTTGAAACTTACCCGCTTGAGGCTCATGTCAGAAGAAAACCCGGCACGTCGTCTAAAACCTATGCACCCCGCGGCCTCTTTGCTACAATCGCGCGCCATGAAGATGAAGAGCACGCGCACGCTGTCCGCCCTCCTCGCACTGTTGTTAACGTTCTTAACGTCCGCGCCCGTGTGGGCCACCTGCGGCGGGGGCGGAGGCGGCGGCGTCGGCGGCATGGGCGGCGGGGGCGGCGGCTCTGCGAACCTGACGGTCTACGTCGTGCCCTGGAAGGTGCGCGGCGAGAAAGACCCGCCGGCGGCTGGTCTTGTCCTCTACTGGTTCCCCCTGACGAACGAGGAGTTGAAGAAGTCGAGCCTGCGCGAGTCGCGCGTGCTCTCGCTCTACTCGGCGCAGTGCGTCTCGACGGAGCTGGCAGACTATCGCACGGACGCGGGCCGCAAGCTCGTCGGCGACTCGAAGCCGCCCGTCGCCGTGCTCGCCGGGCCGGACGGCTCCGTCATCGGCAAGGCCGAGAACAGCGGCGGCATACTCAAGGTTGAGCAGGTCGAGCGCCTTCTCTCGAACGAGATGAAGAAGCGCGAGGACGCGCTCGACGCGAGCCTGAAGGAGGGCAGAGACAAGGAGAAGGCCGGCGACAACGAGGCCGCCGTCAAGTCCTTCCGCGCGGTGCTCGAACAGAAGTGCATGTTCCCGAAGAAGGCGAAGGACGCGGCGAAGGAGTTGAAGAAGCTCGGCGTGAGCGTCACAGACGTGGCCGACGCCGCCGAGCCGACCGCGCCGGTCTTCGACGCGCGAGAGAGCGCACGCGTCGAGCGCGTGATGCGCGACGGACTCCGCGCAGAGACGTCAGCGCGCTACGGCGAGGCCGAACGTCTCTACAGTCTGGCGCGCCGGCTTGACCCGGCAGACCCCGCGCCGCTCCGCTACCTCGGCGAACTCTACCGACACGAGACGGGCGAGTGGGATAAGGCGCGCGCGGCCTTCGAGGCGATACTCGCGATGCCCGCCGACCCGCTCTCGCGCGCCGTCGCGCAGCACGGGTTGGGAAAGATGACCATCCACGACGGCGAGTTCAAGCTGGGCCTCGCGCTCATCGAAGCCTCGACGCGGACTTACCCGCTGGCGCTCGCCTACCGCAACCTCGCAGTCTTCTGGAACTCGGAGGGCGACGCCGCGAAGACCGAGCGCTATATCCAGAAGGCGCTCGCGCTCGACCCCGTAGACCCTTATAATCTCGTCTTCGCCGCGGCCTTCATGGCCGGCAACGGCCACGGCGAAGAGGCTCTGAAGATCGCGCGCGCAAACGAAGGGCTGCTTCCCGCCTCTTACAATCTCGCCGCCGTCTACGCACAGACGGGTCAGCG
>JALZHC010000615.1 GCA_030914105.1 Acidobacteriota bacterium | reverse complement strand
GGCGGCAGCGGCCTCTATCAGATGGCGGAGCTGACGGAGGTCGAAGAGGTCTCGGTTGAGACGCCGTTCGGCCCGCCCTCGGACTCGTTCATCGTGGGCACGCTCGAAGGCGCGCGCGTCGCCTTCCTGCCGCGCCACGGTCGCGGCCACCGCCTTTTGCCGACGGAGCTTCCGTTTCGCGCGAACATCTACGCGATGAAGCTGCTCGGCGTCGAGCGGATACTTTCGGCCTCGGCGGTCGGCTCGCTGCAAGAACGTTACGCGCCGCTCGACATGGTCATCCCCGAACAGTTCTTCGACCGCACGCGCGCACGCGCGCGCGAGTCAACCTTCTTCGGCGAAGGGATAGTCGCGCACATAACCTTCGCGCACCCGGTCTGCGCGCGCTTAGGCGATGTGCTCGAAGAGTCCTGCCGCGCCGCCGAAGTCAACGTCCACCGCGGCGGCACGTACCTCTGCATGGAAGGCCCCGCGTTCTCGACCGTGGCCGAGTCGAACGTATACCGCTCCTGGAACATGGACATCATCGGCATGACCAACCTTCAGGAGGCGAAGCTCGCGCGCGAGGCCGAAATCTGTTACGCCACGCTCGCGCTCGTCACGGACTACGACTGCTGGCACGAAGACCACGACGCCGTCTCGGTCGAGACGGTGGTCGAGAATCTCAACAAGAACGTCCGCAACGCGCAGGCCATCATGCGCGAGGCCGTCCGCCGCCTCGCGCAATCGGAACGCGCGTGCGCCTGCGGCTCCGCGCTCCGTAACGCCATCTTCACCCCTCCAGACCTCTGGCCGGAGGCGACAACGAAGAGGCTCGAAGCGATCATCAAAAAGTACCAGAAGCAGTGATAAGTGATGAGTGATAAGTAATAAGTAAAAACTGACCGCTCTTTCTCATCACTTATCACTCATCACTTATCACTAAATTAGAGGTGTTCCGGATGAAGAAATCTTTACTGACGGTTTGCTGCGTCGCGCTGGGCCTCTCCGGCGCGTCTGCCGGCGCGCGTGCGCAGAGCGGCACGGTGGCCGCGGGGCCTGCGGTGGCGCGCGACGCCGACGCCGAGAAGAGCGCGAAGCACGAGCTTGGGGTCGCGCGCCACTACTTCCACAACAAGAAGGCATACCTCGCCTCGTACAAGCGCGCCGACGAGCTGATCGCCGGCTACCCGGAGTTCTCGAAGCTCGACGAGGTGCTCTACATCGCCGGCATGAGCGGCTTCTACCTTTCGCAGGGCAAGGGCAAGCAGGCGCTCCCCAAAGCCGAGCCGGGCAAGCAGCCGGAGTTCACGCCCGAAGACCTGCGCGAGAACGCGCGCGCGTACCTCTCGCGCCTCGTCAAGGACTACCCGAAGAGCAGCTTCCGCAAGGAGGCCGAGGAGACCTTGAGCCAGCTCGGCGGCGCGAAGGAAGAGAAGCAGCAGTAGCCCCGAAGGGCGAAACATGAGAGCCAGAGGCAACGCCTCTGGACACGAAGCGCCGCGTCAACGTCATAAGCCCTGAAAGGGCGCGATAATCGTGTGAATATTCCGCCCTTTCAGGGCTGACTCTTCTTTTCTCGGTCGCGAACCTGGGGCGTTGCCCCTGGCTTTTACATGATGCCCCTTCGGGGGGCTGTCGCGGCGGCTGATTACTTAGAGCTTTATCATTCAACGTTTCGGGAGAACATCCAAAGTGTCACTGCTCGTTGTCGGTTCGGTGGCGTTCGACGCGGTCGAGACGCCCTTCGGGAAGCGCGAGAGAATTCTGGGCGGGTCGGCGACTCACTTCTCGCTCTCGGCCAGTTTCTTCACGGACGTGCGCGTCGTCGCCGTCGTCGGCGGCGACTTCGGCGAGGAGGAGATGTCCGTCTTCCGCGGGCGCGACATCAACACGGACGACATTGAGCGGATACCCGAAGGCCGAACCTTCTTCTGGCGCGGTCGCTACGACTTCGACCTCAACACCGCGCACACGCTCGACACGCAGCTCAACGTCTTCGCCGACTTCCGCCCCAAACTCTCCGACCAGTCCCGCGCCGCGCGCATGGCCTTCCTCGGAAACATCCAGCCGGAGTTGCAGCTCGACGTGCGCGAGCAGTTACGCGGGGCCGAGTTGGTTGCGCTCGACACGATGGACTACTGGATCAAGTCAGTCCCCGAACAGGTCAAGGCCGTCGTCAGCGCGGTTGACGTTTGTATCATCAACGACGCGGAGGCGCGCCGGCTCGCAGACGAGCCGAACCTCATCCGCGCCGCGCACAAGATTCTCTCCTGGGGGCCGCGCGCGCTCGTCGTCAAGCGCGGCGAGTACGGCGCGGCGATGTTCACGCCCGAAACATACTTCGCCATCCCCGCTTACCCTCTGGAGTCCGTCTTCGACCCGACGGGCGCGGGCGACACCTTCGCCGGTGGCTTCATGGGCTACCTCGCCAGCCACGAAACGTGGGACGAGGGAACGCTGCGCCGCGCAATCATCTACGGCTCTGTGATGGCCTCCTTCAACGTCGAGGAGTTCGGCACCGACCGCGTCCGCCGGCTCACACACGAAGAGATCAACCAACGCTTCCGCGACTTCAAGCGGATGACGCACTTCGAGGAAATCCCTTTCGCCGCCGCGCGCACCACTTAAAAACAGGTGATAAGTGATGAGTGATAAGTGATAAGAGGGAACGGCCCCGCCTTTTTTCTTATCACTCATCACTTATCACTTATCACTTATAGCTGTATAATCCCTCCGTCCTGCGTTTTACTGACCAATCAAAATCTTGGGGGCTTCCGATGTTCTGTCCCGTTTGCGAGGCCGAGTACGAGCCGGGCATCACGCGCTGCGCCGACGACGGCGCGGAGCTGGTCGAGCGCCTGACGCCGGAGAACGCGCTGCACGACAACAGCGAGGCGCGCTTCGTGCCGCTGCACAACGTCGGCTCGCCCGCGGAGGCCGAGATGGTCGCCGACATCCTGACGCAGAACGGCGTGCGCGCCGCGGTGCAGTCGGGCGGCGCGGACGCCTTCTCGCCGCTCCTTTCGGCGGCCTCGCCCGGCGCGCTCGTCCTCGTCGATGAGCGCGACTTCGACCGCGCGCAGGAGATTTACGACTCCTTCTTCGGCGGCGACACAACGCCGCTCACGGGCATGACCGACGAGGAAGAAGGCGAAGAGGAAATGATGAATGATGAATGCGGAATGAATTAGTAGCCAGTAGCCAGGAGCAAGTGGCCAGCATAAAGGCAATGGCTTTCCTACTGGCTCCTGACTACTGTCTACTTCTCTTCCTTCATCATTCAACACTCCGCATTCATCATTAAACCCGGAGGGTTTGTCGTGGCGGAAGCGAACTCGGCGGCGATTGTGGTGCTGTTGACGGCGGGCAGTCAGGAGGAGGCTTCGCGCCTCGCTGAGATGCTGGTTG
>JALZHC010000614.1:2371-3397 GCA_030914105.1 Acidobacteriota bacterium | reverse complement strand
GCGCAAGCTGGAGCTGCTCGCTCGCCATGCGCGCGGCGGCCTCGGCGGGCGCGAGCACGGGCGGCGCGATGAAGGAGCGCGGCGCGACGCGCGTCACCTCCTCGCGCAAAGGTTCGAGCATCAGCTCGCCCGCGGCGAAGACTCCGCCGACGTATGCCACCTGGAAGCGCTCGCGCTCCATCCGCAGCTTGTGTATGACGGCGACCGCCGCGCAGGCCAGCTCGCGCCCGGCTTCGGCCACAATCTCACGCGCGACGTGGTCGCGCCGCTTCGCAGCCTCGACGACGTGCCGCCCGAAGTCCGCGATCCGCTTGTTCGTCACGCTCGGCGCGTAGACGGCGGTCGAGAGGTCTTCCGGCTTCGAGACGTTGAAGAAGGCGCAGGCCGCCTCGACCAGAGAGGTCTTGCGACCGCGCCCGTCGGAGGCGCGCGCCACCGCTTGCAAAGCGCGCCGCGCAATCCAGGAGCCGCTCCCCTCGTCGCCCGCCACAGGCCCCCAGCCGCCCGCGCACGCGCGCCGCCCGCGCCCGTTGATGCCGCAGCAGATCGAACCCGTGCCCGCGATGATGACGAGGCCGGGCTTGCCCTCGGTCGCGCCGTAGAGCGCGATGTCTGCGTCCGTGACGACCTCGACCGACTTGATGCCCAGCTCCGAAAGCGCCGCGCGCATGCGCTCGCGTATGTCGGCGCGCTTGACCCCGGCCAGGCCGACTTCCGCCGCGACGATCTCTATCCGGCGTACGCCGGCCTCGGCGCACGCGCGCTCCGCCGCCTCGCGGATGGCGTTCGTCGCGTCGCTCACGCCGACGCGCAAAGGATTGGAAGGCCCGGCCTCGCCCTCGCCGAGTACGCGCCCGCGCGCGCCGACGACGACCGCGCGCGTCTTCGTCCCCCCGCCGTCAACGCCTAAGACGAGCGCCTGCGCGCCGAGGGGTGCGTGCCGCTTCGAGTGGAGCTTGACTGGCTGGCGCTTGGCCTTCATCGGGGAGACTGTGACGTTTCCGTGCCTTCGCGGGCCTGTCCGTC
>JALZHC010000614.1:0-2361 GCA_030914105.1 Acidobacteriota bacterium | reverse complement strand
AGTGGATTGTAGCGGGAGTTGGCGTATAATGAAAACTAAAAGATTTTATTTCTACGATAACCACCCCTGATACCGGAGCCGCGATGGAGATTCGACAACTGAAGGCCTTTCTGGCAATCGCAGAGGCGCGCACCTTCACCGCCGCCGCCCAGCGCATACACTACACGCAGGCCGCCCTGAGCATGCAGATCAAGCAGCTCGAAAAGGAGGTCGGCATCCCGCTCTTCCTGCGCATGCCGCGCCGCGTCGTCCTCACCGAAGCCGGCGAGCGGCTGCTGGAGCGCGCGCACCTCATCATGCGCGAGCACGACGCCGCGCTCTCGGAGCTGGCCGAGCTGGCGGGGGCCGAGCGTGGCCGCCTCAGGGTCGGCAGCGCTTCGGGCATGGTGAGCGCGGAGGCTCTGCCGGCCATCCTGAAGATGCTGCGCAGGCGGCACGAGCACGCAGAGGTCACGGTCACTTCGGGGACGAGCGAGGAGTTGGTGAAGAAGATTCTCGCGGGCGAGCTGGATATGGCGTTTGTGTCTCTGCCTGTGCAGGCCAAAAACATCGAGACCGAGCTGCTCAGCCAGGATCAGCTCGTCGCCATCGCCAGCCCGCGCCACCCGCTCGCCAGGCAGAGGGTCGTCAGCGCGTTTGCGCTCGCGGGAGAGAAATTGATACTTGGCGAGCGCGGCGGCAACACGCGCCGTCTGATTGACGAGTTCTTCGCCGAGGCCGGCTTGAGGCCGACGGTGACGATGGAGCTGAGCCGGCAGGCGGCAATCAAGAGCATGGTCGCCGCGGGGATGGGCGTCGGCATCGTGCCGTTCTCGACTGCGCGCGAAGATGTGGAGCGGGGCCGCCTCGTGCGCTGGTGGATAGAGGGCGCGCGCATCAACTGGGAGCTGGGCGTTGCGCGCCTGAGCGGCGGCTACCTCTCGCCCGTCTGCCAGTCATTCATCGAGCTGTGCCACGAATACTTCTCGGCGGAGGCGAAGACGGACGAAGCCCGGCCGAAGCGCACGACCAGGAAGAGCGCACGTGCGAAGGAGCGACCCGCGACGGCGGGCCGGAAGGCCGGGAAGAAGAGATGAACGGCTCGCGGGCGCTTTAACGTTAGTCCGGCGTGAGCGGCGCAGACGTACCGTCGGCGGCGAGTCGCTCGATCTCGGCGACCGTGCGCGCAAGCTCTTCGACGAGCGGCGTCGCGCCGTGCGCGCGGAAGGCTTCGACGAGCGAGCGGTAGTACCAGAGCGTACCTTCCTTCCCGCCTTTGAAGCGACTCCACACAGCGTCGCCTGTCGCGCGCAGGTCTGCGAGGATGGCGCGCGCGTTGTGCAGCTTGTCGGCGGCGGAGACGAGGCGCACGGAGGGCGGCGCGTCGGCGATGTGTGCAACGTAGCGCTCCTTGCGCTCGCGCCAGGGCGGCTTCGGCGTGGTCTCCGCGTCGGTGCAGCCGTCAACGATGGCAACGACGCGCTCGCCGAAGCGTCGGCGTATCTCCTGCCGCGCAGTGTCGCCGCCCTGATCCTCGATGGCGTCGTGGAGGAGCGCGGCGATGGCCTCGTCCTCGTCTGCGCCGTGTTCGAGCGCGATGCTCGCCACGGCGAGGAGGTGCGAGACGTAAGGGATGCCCGTGCCCTTCCGCACCTGCGCATTGTGCAGCCGCGCGGCGAAGGCCAGCGCCTCCTCGAAACGTTCCGTGAGAATCATCAACTGCCGCCTTCCTGCCAGCGTGGCGAAGCATCGGCCAGAAGCGGCGAAGCGTCAGCCGGAACCCGAAGCGAGCCTGAGTTGCCGCCCGGCGACAATCGGCCAGCACGCTTCACGCTAGATACCTCTCCATCAACTCGCCCCAACTTCCCCGCGCCTTCAAGATCAGCTCGCAGACCTCGCGCACCGCGCCGAAGCCGCCGGGGAATCGCGTGACGTAATGTGCGCAGGCGCGCGTGTCGAGGCCCGCATCGGCGACGGCGACGGCGAGGCCGCAGCGACGCATAAGCGGGATATCAACCACGTCGTCGCCGACGTATGCGACTTCGGAAGGCTCGACGCCGGCCTCGTCCAACAACTCCTCGAAGACTTCGAGCTTGTCGAGCGCGCCCTGCCGGACGTACGCGACGCCGAGGTCTGCGGCGCGCGCGGCGACCAGGCGCGACGTGCGACCGGAGATGATGCCGGAGCGCAGGCCCGCGCGGTGCAGGAGGACGAGGCCGTGGCCGTCGCGCGTGTGAAAGCTCTTCTGCTCGTCGCCGCCCTCGACGAGCGTGATGCGCCCGTCCGTCAAGACGCCGTCGCAGTCCAGCAGAAGCAGTCTCACAGCCGCCGCCCGTCGCTCGACTTCTTCCTGTTCGACCATAAGAGTCTGGAGTCTGGAGT
>JALZHC010000613.1 GCA_030914105.1 Acidobacteriota bacterium | reverse complement strand
CCCGAAGGCGACGACGACAGCCGCGTCGACCCCGAAAAGACCGGCACCGTCAGGCAGGCGCGCGCAGTCCTTGAGCAGGAACGCGAAAACCGCAAGCGCGTCGTCGCGCTCGTCGAGCAGGGCGTCGTCCCGCGCGCCGAGTTCGACACGGCGGACGCCAACTTCAAGGTGGCCGAGAGCAAGTACCAGGACGCGCTCGAAGAGATACGCAACCGCCAGGGGCTACTCGCGCAGCGACGGAGCGAACTCAACATCGCGCGCCAGGCGCTCGCCGACACCACTATCGTCGCGCCCTTCGACGGCGTCGTGCAGGAGAAGCGCGCCAGCGTCGGCGAGTACCTCGCGGCGGGCGCGCCCATCGTGACGATTGTTCGCGTGAACCCTTTGCGCTTCCGCGGCGAGGTTCCCGAACGCGAGGCCGAGAGCGTCCGCGCGGGCCAGCCCGTGCGCGTCACCGTCGAAGGCGACGCGCGGCTCTACGCGGGCCGCATCGTCCGCTTAAGCCCCGTCATCAACCAGCAGAACCGCGTCCTCGTCGTCGAAGCGGAAATCAATAACCCCGGCTCCTTGCGACCCGGCGGCTTCGCACGCGCCGAGATCGTCACGAACAGCGGCGACACGGCGGTCACAGTGCCTCCGAGCGCCGTCGTCACCTTCGCAGGCATCGAGAAGGTCATCACCGTCGAGGACGGCAAAGCCAAAGAGAAGCCCGTCACCACGGGCCGCCGCGCCGACACCTGGACGGAAGTCCTCTCCGGCGTCGGCGTCGGTGAGCCTGTCGTCGTTGACCCCGGCAACCTGCAATCAGGTCAGGCCGTGAACGTAGTTGAATAGAAGCTCGGCGCGGCGGGCGTTGACCGTTTTGGGCGGAAGAATTATCGTTACTCCGTGAAGGTGCGGGACATCGTTAAGTTGATTGAGAAAGATGGGTGGTACTGGGTAAGAACGAAAGGTAGCCACCATCAATACAAGCATCCGGCGAAGCCGGGATTGGTCACCATACCGGGTAATCCGGGCGATGATGTTGCGCCGGGTACGCTCAATAACATTCTGAAGCAGGCGGGTCTGAAGCCATGAAGAAATATTTAATCATCGTCGAACAAACAGAAACCGGCTATTCGGCGTATTCCCCTGACGTGCCGGGCTGCGGCTCTACCGGAAAGACCAAAGAGGAAGTTGAGCGTAACATCCAGGAGGCGATTGAGTTTCACCTTGAGGGCTTGCGGGAGGAAGGCTACGAGATTCCAGAGCCGAGCAGTTATTCCTCATACGTTGATGTTGCCGCGTAAAGCCCCGCTCGATAGGTCATCCCACCTGAACAAGTAATGCAAAAGCTCGCCGAGATTTGTATCCGCCGTCCCGTCTTCGCGGCGATGATCGTTTTGTCTTTGGTCGTCGTCGGCGCGGCGAGCTATTTTCGTTTGGGTGTTGACCGCTTCCCGTCGGTCGATTTGCCGACGGTCACTGTGCGCACGTCTCTGCCCGGCGCGTCCGCCGAGGAGATCGAGACGCTCGTCTCGCAGCCCATCGAGGAGGCTGTGAACACTGTGGATGGGATGGACGAGCTGCGTTCGGTCTCGGCTTCGGGCGTCTCCATCGTTATCGCCACCTTCAAGCTCAACCGCAACCTGGAGACCGCCGCGCAGGACGTGCGCGACCGCGTCGCGGGCGTCGTCAACCAACTGCCGCAGGAAGTCAAGCCGCCCGTCATCCAGAAGTTCAACAACGACAGCACGCCCGCGCTCGTCATCTCGCTTTCGGGCGACCGAAGCTTAAGAGAGCTGACGGAGTTGGCCGATAAGGTCGTGCGCCCCAGGCTTGAGCGCATCGGCGGCGTCGGCGAGGTGGACATCGTCGGCGGCGTCGAGCGCTCCATCAACGTCTGGGTTGACGCAGACCGTCTCGCCGCGTATCAAATCCCGATCACCTCCGTGCAGCAGGCGCTCGCGCGCCAGAACGCGGACGTGCCCGGCGGCAACGTCACGACCGACCGCGAGGAGCTTGTGCTCCGAACGATGGGCCGCTACACAGACCCGCGCGGCTTCAACGACCTCGTCGTCGCAACCATCAACGGCGCGCCCGTCCGCCTGCGCGACATCGGCCACGCCGAGGACGGCACGAAGGAGCAGAGAAGCGTCGCGCGCCTCAACGGCACGCCGACCGTCACGCTGCAAATCCTCCGGCAGTCGGGCGCAAACACCGTCGAGGTCATCAAAGGCATCAAGGACGCTCTGCCGCGCGTAGAGTCGCAGCTTCCCGCGGACGTGAAGATGGAGGTCATCCGCGACCAGTCGCGCTACATCGAGGCGGCTCTGCACGAGATCACGACGCACCTCGTCTTGGGGAGCATCTTCGCGTGCCTCGTCGTCCTCTTCTTCATGCGCTCCTGGCGCTCGACCATCATCGCGGGCGTCGCCATCCCGGCCTCGGTCATCTCGACCTTCGGGATGATGCGCGCGCTCGACTTCACTCTGAACAGCGTGACGATGCTCGCGCTCGTCCTTATGGTCGGCATCGTGATTGACGACGCCATCGTCGTCTTAGAGAACATCTTCCGCTTCGTCGAGGAGAAGCGGATGACGCCCGCCGAGGCCGCGCGCGAGGCGACACGCGACATCGGGCTGGCCGTGCTCGCCACAACCCTCTCGCTCGTCGTCATCTTCCTGCCCGTCTCCTTCATGTCCTCGATTGCCGGGCGCTTCCTCTATCAGTTCGGCATCACGGCGGCAGTCGCCATCCTCGTCAGCTTGCTCGTCTCGTTTACGCTGACGCCGATGATGAGTTCGCGCCTGCTGAGGGTCGAGGACGCGGGCGGTCACGGCGGACACTCTCACGGCGAGCACGGCGGCGCGGCTGCCTCGCGCCGTGGTTTTTATTCGCTGATTGACCGCGGCTACACCTGGCTGCTGAAGCTCTCGATGCGTCATCGCCTCGCCGTCTCAGTGCTGGCCCTGGCGGTCATCGCGTCGAGCGTGCCGCTGTACCGAGCGGTCAAGCAGGAGTTCATCCCCTCGAACGTGGATGAGGCCGAGTTCGAGTTCAGCGTCACCGCGCCCGAAGGGACGAACCTCGCCTCGATGAACGAGACGATGCAGGCCATCGAGCGCGACTTGATGTCCACGCCCGGCGTCCGTTTGGTGCTGACGAGCGCGGGCGGGAGCTTCCTCGGCGCGGTCAACCAGGCCGACGGCTACATACGCATCGCGCCGCACGAGGAGCGAACCTTCTCCATCAGCCGCCTCTGGCGCGAGACCTTGAACGGCACGCCCTTTAACGCCTGGCGCGGCAACTACACGCAAGCCGACGTGATGCAGGAAGTCCGCCGACGCCTCCAGAAGTATGCGCCGATGCGCGCGGGCGTGCGCAACGCGCAGTCCTTCAACTTCGGCACGGGCGGG
>JALZHC010000612.1 GCA_030914105.1 Acidobacteriota bacterium | reverse complement strand
ATATACCTGGCCGTGTACTCGTCAATGGTCTTGCCCTGCTCGCGCGAGAACTTGATGATGCGGTCTTCGATGTCCGTGATGTTCATCACGTGCGTGACGCGGAAGCCCCGGTACTTGAGGTAGCGGCGCAGCACGTCGCCGAAGGCGGCCATCGTGCGGAAGTTGCCGATGTGCGCGTAGTCCCAGACGGTCGGGCCGCAGATGTAGAGCTTGACTTCGCCCTCAATCATCGGGCGAAACTCTTCGAGCTGGCCGGAGAGTGTGTTGAAGAACTTGAGCATCTGCGATCCGATTCGTCCCTAAATGAAAAGCGCGCCGCGCGCGACGAAGCAGAACAACGTCCGGCGGCGCGCTTCCGAAGTTAGTCAATCCCGAAGTCGTAAGTAAGTACGCCGGAGACCTTCACAGGTTCTCCTGATAGCCGCGTCGGAGGGAACTTCGCCTGACGCGCCGCCGCAACCGCAGACTGTTGCAAAAGTGGGTGGCCCGATATTGCGGTGGCGGATGTCACGTCGCCGTTTTCGTCCACGACTATATGCACGGCTACCATCCCGCGCGCGTGCGCGGCAAGGGCAATCTGCGGGTAGACGGGTGCGGGCTTGCTGACGGCCTTGCCGTCCAGGATTCCGCCGGAGACGATTACTTCCGTTGGGACGGAGAGGGACGTCGCGGCGGGTTCAGGATTTCTGTCGAGTATCACCGCGCGCTTGAAGCCCCAGAGCGAGGCGGCGGTGACGCCGGCGAAGAAGGCCAACAGGGCGACGACGAGGCGAAGGGCGAAGTGGCGCATCTCTTTACTCCTTTCAAAACGGTGCCGGGCCGGGGAGCTTTCACTGAAGAGTCTAGGCAAGGACGGGCGGACAGTCAAACATCTTCCGTCATGCCTGGAACGCGGCAGCCAATACAGAACCGCGAGCGGTAGCGAGCCGGTCTCTGAAAGGATGAAGGATGAAGTGGATGCTTAACAGCATCTCCTTCATCCTTCATCCTTGCTCTCACACCCGCGAGGCTTCAGCTCGCGGTTCTGTTAAGCGCGCTTGAAGTGCTCGAACCCTGCGGGCTTGAGCGCGCGCTCTCTTCCGCCTGCGACGATTCTGAGCTTGCCGCGCGCGCTCGTGATTTCGCCGACGCGCGTCGCGGGTACGCCGCCAACCTCGCGGGGCAGCTTCGAGGCGTCGCGCGGGCGGACGGCGAAGAGCAGCTCGAAATCTTCGCCGCCGTCGAGCGCGAGCGAAAGCGCGTCCGTCCCGCGCGCGCCCGCGGATTTCAAAAGCGGGTCGAAGGGTAGGAGCGCGGCTTCGACGCGCGCGCCCACCCCGCTCTCGCGGCACAGATGCGCGAGGTCTGAAGAGAGTCCGTCGCTCAGGTCAATCAAAGCCGTCGCGAGTCGCCGCTCGCCGAGCAGCGCGCCCCACTCGACGCGAGGCTCGGGCTTAACCTGACGGGAGATTAGTCGGCGCTGCGCGCGCGTGAGCTTCACACGCGACGCCCGGCCGGCGCGGCCTTCAAGAATCTTGAGCCCGGCGGCGGCCCCGCCGAGCGCGCCCGTGACGAAGATTTGGTCGCCCGCCCTCGCGCCCGAACGGAGCAGGGCGCGACCGCGCCTGACCTCGCCCAGCACGATTGAGTCAATCACGACCCGCTCCGGCGTGCGCGAAGTGTCGCCGCCGATGACGGCGACGCCGTGCCGCCCGGCGAGCGCCCGGACTCCGGCGTAGAACTCTTCGAGGAAGCGCGTGCGCCAGCGCGCAGCGGGGAGGCCGACCGAGAGCAGGCAGAAGCGCGGGCGCGCGCCCATCGCCGCCACGTCCGAGAGCGAGACGGCGAGCGCCTTGTGGCCGAGATCGCGCGCGCGCGTCCACGTCGGTTCGAGACGGAAGTCAACCCCTTCGACCAGCATGTCGGCTGTGATGATTGTGTCGAAGCCCGCGCGCCGGCGGACGACGGCGGCGTCGTCGCCGATGCCCGTGAGAAGTGTTGAGTGATGAGTGATGAGTGATGAGTTGTTTTGCCTGCCGAGGCGTCTTAGCTCTTGTCGGCGGATGCGCTCGATGAAGTCGAACTCGCCGCGGCGCGGCGTGACTGTTGAAGCGCGGCGTGGCGTCGCCGGAGAGTTCGGGCGTGTTGGAGTTGACGAGTCGCGGCGTGATGAGGTTGGCGAGTGGGAGCGCGCCGAAGTCGGAGAGCTTTGGGAAGAAGACTTGCGGCGAGTTGAGGAAGAGTCGTCGCTGTCGTCCGTCCACTCATCACTCATCACTCATCACTCATCACTTAAAGATTAAAGATTGCGGCGCATCGAGTCGAGGCCGGCGCGGATCGTCTCTATCGAGGTTGAGAAGGAGAAGCGGAGGCGACCCTCGCCGTGCTCGCCGAAGACGACGCCGGGCACTGTGGCAACCTGCGCGCGTTCGAGCAAGGTGTCGGCGGCGGCGCGGCTGTCGGGGCTGATGTGCGAAACGTCCGGGAAGGCATAGAACGCGCCGTGCGGCGGGTTGCAGATGAGGCCGAGTTCGCAGAGGCCGGAGACTAGAAGGTCGCGCCGCTCGCGGTAGGCCGCGCGCGTCGTCTCGTAGAAGTCCGCGGGCAGCTCGAAGGCCGCGAGCGCGGCCCACTGCGAGGGCGTCGAGACGCCGTTCGTCGAGTAGAGAAGGCACTTGCGCATCCCCGTCATCCAGGGTTCGGCGGCCACAACGTAGCCGACTCTCCAGCCCGTCATAGCGTAGGACTTCGAGAGCGTGAAGCAGGTAACGGTGCGCTCCAGCATCCCTTCGAGCGAGGCGATGGAGACGTGCTCGCCGTCGTAGACGAGGTCTTCGTAAGCCTCGTCGGCGATGACTACGAGGTCGCGCTCGCGCGCAAACCGCGCGACCTCTTCGGCCTCCTCGCGCGTGAAGACCACGCCGTTCGGGTTCTGCGGCGTGTTGAAGTAGAGGGCGCGTGTGCGCTCGGTGGCGTAGCGCGCGAGGGTCTCGGCGAAGCCGCGCGCTCGCGCCTCGGAGGTCGGCACACGAACGGTCACGCCCTCGCAGTGCGCGATGAGGTCTTTGATCGGCGTCCAGAAGGGCGAGAAGACGAGCACCTCGTCGCCGGGATTGACGACCGACTGGAAAGCGCCGAACAGACCCTGCATGCCGCCGTTCAAAACGATCACGTCCTGCTCGCGCGCGTCGATGCGGTTGCGCTCGCGCAGCTTCGCGGCGATGGCCGCGCGCAGCTCCGGGATGCCTGAAGACGGCGCGTAGCGCGTGCGGTTCTCAACGAGCGCGCGCCGCATCGCCTCTTTAATCGGTTCGGGCGTGTTGAGGAACGGCTCGCCGCCCTCGAACTGGTAGACGGGCGCGCCCTGTGCGCGCAACTCCATCACCTTGTTGTGGATTTTAACGATGTCGGAGAAGCCGACAC
>JALZHC010000103.1 GCA_030914105.1 Acidobacteriota bacterium | reverse complement strand
ACTTATCACTCATCACTTATCACTCTCACAGGCTCTCCAGTCCGCAACGATTCAACGATGCGGAAGGTCGCGCGCGTGGTGGCCGCGAGTTCGTCGAGGGGGATGGGCGCTGGTCGGCCTTCGAGGAGCGCGGTGCAGACGGCGTGCACCTCTTCGCGTTGCCCCTTGTCCTGTGCGCGCAGGCGCGTGCGCGTCTCGCGCCCGTTGCGGTAGGCCGCGGCGCTGCGGAAGTCTTCGATGACGAAGCTGCGGCCCGCGCCGAAAATCTCAATGCGCTCTTTCGGGAGCGCCGGGTCGCCTTCGGCGAGGTGTGCGACGGTGCCGTTCGAGCCGTCAGCGAACCTGAGCGTGACGAAGAGGGAGTCGGCGTCCACGGCCTGCCGGTCGTCCGAAGAGATAGGCTCGGCGTAGACGCGCACGGCGGTCGAGCCTGTGAGGAAGTGCATGAAGTCTACGAAGTGGCAGACCTGCCCGACGATTCTCCCGCCGCCCTCGCGCGCATCCTGCGTCCAGTGCGAGCGGGGCACGCGGCCCGCGTTCACGCGGTAGAGTATCGAGAGCGGCGCGCGGCGGTCGGCGAAGAACTCGCGCGCGGCGCGCGCGTGCGGCGAGAAGCGCCGGTTGAAGCCGACCGTGAGGCGTGCGCGCGAGCGCGCGGCCTCTTCGAGCACGGCGTCCAGCTCCTCGTCGTTCAAGGCCAGAGGCTTTTCGACGAACACGTCGAGGCCGCGCGCGAGCGCGCGCCGCGCAAGCTCCGAGTGCGAGTCGTGGCGCGTGGCGATGACGCAGAGGTTCACAGACTCGTCCGTTATCACTTCGTCGGCCCCGGAGACGAAGCGCGCGAAGCCGTAACGCTCGCCCACGTCGCGCGCCGTCACGCCCGCGGCGGTCGCGATTGAGACGAACTCGACGCCGTTAGCCTTAAAGTGCGGCAGCAATATCCGCCGCGCGTAGTCGCCCGCGCCGACGAGGCCGACGCGCACGGCGCTCGCCCGCGCCGGCACCGAACTCCGGCTCTCGAACTTTTGACTTTTGACTTTTGACTTTTGACTTTGATTTATGACGTGCCGCTCAAGCTCGCGCTCGGTGTCATAGCTGATGACGACGGCGAGGTACGGCTCGCCCGCGTCGCCGGAGATCAGTTTGTAGGCGCGGTCGCTCTCTTCTATGGGGAAGCGGTGCGTGACGAGCGGCGCAGTCTGAACCCGGCCCGCGGCCAGCATGTCGAGGAAGGCTTCGAGGTTGCGCCCTTCAGTCCAGCGGACGTAAGGCAGAGGGTAGTCGTGGCCGCGCTCTTCGTATTCGGGATCGTAGCGCCCCGGCCCGTAAGACATCGAGACGCGCAGCGTCAGCTCGCGCTCGAAGTAAATCTGGCGCGGCACGTTCATGCCGACGAGTCCGACGGCGACGACCCGGCCCTTCAGACGCGAGACCTCGCCCGCGAGCTGCACGGGCTCATCCGAAGCGGTCGCCGCCGTGATGACGACCGCGTCCGCGCCGCGCCCGCGCGACCATCTTAAGACTGCTTCCTTCACTTCCGGCCCGGCGACGCAGCCGTCGTCCATGCCGAGCCGACGCGCCAGCTCGACCTTCGACGCGTCGAGGTCAACGCCGAAGACGCGGCAGCCGTTCGCCTTCAGCAGCTGCGCCGCGAGCTGCCCCAACAGTCCGAGGCCGATGACGACGAACGCTTCGCCCAGCGTCGGCTCCGCGAGCCGCACGCCCTGGAGCGCGACCGCGCCGAGCGTCGAGAAGGCCGCGCTCTCAAAGTCAACCCCTTCGGGCAGGCGCACGCAAAGGTTCTGCGGCACCGACAGAAGCTCGGCGTGCGTGGCGTAGCCCGTGCCCGCGCACGTCACGCGGTCGCCCGCCTGAAACTCCTTCACGCCCTCGCCGACCTCGACCACCAGGCCCGCTGCGCTGTAGCCGAGCGCGTGCGACTCGTCCAGCTTCTCGCGCACGGCTTGAAGAGTATTCAGCAGCCCTTCAGTCTTCACCTTCTCGACGACCTTGCGCACGAGTTCGGGCCGCTCCCTCGCCTTCCCCAAAAGACTTTTGCGCCCAAGCTCGACGAACGCGCGCTCCGTCCCCGCGCTGACGAGCGAAGCGGCAGCCCGCACAATCACGCGCCCGCGCTGCGCCACAGGCGCGGGCACGTCCGCCACCACGCCCTCGCCCGTCTTCAAGTTTTGGAGAAGCTGCTTCATCAACCAACCCGCGCCCTCAAGCCCCGAAGGGGCGGAATGTAATAGCCAGGGGCAGCGCCCCTGGGAAGAGTGAAACAAGAATCCGCTGAAGCCCTGAAAGCGCGGAATAAGTCGGCAAATTTATCCCGCCCTTTCAGGGCTTAAAATTTTCTACGGCTAGAAACCAGGGGCGTTGCCCCTGGCTATTTTATTTTCGCCCCTTCGGGGCTCCGTCCGACAATCTGATAAGGTTATCTTCAAACTCAGTCGGCCTCATAGTCCGCGCCGCGCCAGCGCTTCTTCTATCAGCCCGCTCACCCACTCGGCGCGCGCGTCCCACGTTCCCCCGGCAACCGAGGCTTGACGCGCGCGCGCGGCCTCAGGGTTAGTTTCGGCGAGCGCGTCTTCGACTAAGCGGAAGAACTCTTCGCGGCTGCGCGCGATGCGCAGAACGTCTCGCATCGGCTCGTATTCCGGCAGCGGCGAGATGACGACCGGCTTGCCCGTCGCGAGGTACTCGCGCACCTTGATGGCCGACCCGTAGCTCGTGAACGCGCGCTCAGTTTCCCACGGCAGCACGCACACATCAAAGCCCGCGGCGTAGCGCGGCAGCTCTTCGTAAGCGACCGGCGGAAGGAAGTGCGCGTTCGGCAGCGCCTCGATCTCCACGCCGCGCGACTTGTTCCCGATGAAGACCCACTGCCAACGGGGACGCTCGCGCGCCGCGCGGCGGACGAGCTCCTGGTCGATCAGCCAGGGTTCTATCGCTCCGAAGTAGCCGAGACGCGGGCGCGGTAGGCGCGCCACCGCGTCTGCGACTTCCAGTCGCCCGCTCCCGACGCGCGACCAGTGCTCGAAGTCAACGGCCTGTTCGAGAAGGAAGGAACGCTCGCGCCCGCGCTCGGCCTCTTCGAGAAGCTTGCGCCCGGAGTAGAAGATGAGGTCGGCCCTTTCAATCGCATGCTCGTGCAGGCGGCGGATGGTCGCCGGGTCGGTCGCGTGATCCATCAGGTTCGCGTCGTACTTGTCCGACACGTGGTAGACGACCAGAGACTCGCCCAGGCGCCCGATCATCTCGGCGGCGGTCGGGATGGCGACCCAGAGAATCGGCCTCTGTAAACCACGCTGCCGCGCGAGCATCCCGACCTGCGCGGCGAGCAACCTGCGGTTGGCTGCGCGCGCGGCTCGGCTCCCGTAGAAAGGGAGCGCGGCGGGCGAGACGACCGTGATGCCCTCTTCCGTCGTGCGCGCGAGCTTCGCGTAAGAGCGCAGCTTGCGCACGACCCTCGGCAACAAGTCCCTGTTCATCAGACCGGGCAGCCCCATCGAGATCGAGTTCACGAACAGGACGCGGTTCCCCGCGCGCGCAAACCGCCGCATCAGGTGGTTCTTCGAGTGCGGGTGGTGGTACCACCAGTCCTCGCCGCCGAAGCAGATGATGGAGTGTCCCCGGAGCATCGGTCAGGTCTTGACGGCGCGGCGGGGTCTGTATAAGCCGACGCCGCGCGTGCCTGTATAATAACTTCCGCGCAGGCCAGTCAGCACTGTGGCCGAAGGCCGCATCAACAGAGGGCCGAGATGGAATCTCCCGCTGAAGCCCCGCGAAACTCCGGGGAGAGCGTTTCTGAAAATCAAAAGAAGGACGGACGGCGCAAGTGTGTCGCCTTCGCGCTCGTCTTCGTCGCCGCTTTCGGCGTCAGACTTCTGTGCTGGCAGGACGCGCGCTTTGAAGCCGCGCAGGTTCAGACCGCGGTCACGAACAACTACCAGCACCTCGCCGCGCTTCTACGGCAGAACGGCGCGGCCTCCTTCTTCGATCCTTCATCGCCGACGAGCGAGCTGGACTTGCTCGGACACCCGCCCGGCTACCCGTTTCTTCTCGCCTTCATCTATAGCGCCTTCGGCGGACGGGACGCGGCGGCGCAAATCTTTCAGATCGTCTGCGACTCTCTGGCCGCCTCTCTCATCCTCCTCATCGCGGCGGAACTGTTGCCTTTCGGCGTCGGAGCGACGGCGGGCGCGCTCGTCGCGCTCGCGCCGCAGTTCTGCTGGAACTCTATCCTGCTCCTGCCCGACACGCTCGCGGCGCTGCCCGTCCTGCTCGCCGTCTATCTAATCATCCGCGCGCGCGGTCGTCGCGCTCTCTTCAAGGTTCTCTTCGCGGGCGCGCTCGTCGGCCTCTCTTGCTGGCTGCGCGCGAACGCGCTGCTGCTCGCGCCGTTCCTGCTCCTTCTGATTCCTTTCTGCTTCGAGCGCGGGCGCAGGCTCAGCGCGGCGCTCGCGCTCGTCGGCGGCGCAGTCCTGACCGTCGCGCCGCTGACCGTGCGAAACGCCGTCGTCTTCGGCCACTTCATTCCGGTCTCGCTCGGCGCGGGCCAGACGCTCGTCGAGGGCATCGGCGACTACGACCCGGAAAGAAAGTTCGGGCTGCCGGACACAGACGTGGAACTCACGCGGCAGGAGGCCGAAGCTTACGGCAGGCCCGAATACGCATCTTCGCTCTTCAGCCCCGACGGCATCGAGCGCGACCGCGCACGCACCGCGCGCGCCCTCGCCGTGATCCGCGCGCACCCGCTCTGGTTCGCGTCCGTTGTGGTGCGCCGCGCCGCCTCGATGCTCAGGCTTGAGCGGACGCCGCTCACTTCTAGCCTGCCCGTCTCCGAAGGCTTGACGCGCGCCCCCCGCCTCGCCGTGCGCGCCTTGCAGAAACTCTTCATCACGGCGCTCGACCTTCCGCTCGTCCTCGCAGGCTTCTTCATCCTCGCGCGTGCGCGAAAGTTTCGCGCGCTCGCCGCGCTGCTCGCCGTCCCCGCTTATTATCTCTGCGTCCAATCGGCGCTCCACACCGAATACCGCTACGTTCTCTCTGTCCACTATTTTCTCTTCGTCCTCGCGGCGGCGGCTCTCTACCACGCCGGACTCTTCGCGCGGCGACGGTGGGCTGGCAGGATAGTACCGCGAGCGGAAGCCTCGCGGGTCGTCGCCCCTTGACACAACTCCTTATCAAGCCTGCACCCGCGAGGCTTCCGCTCGCGGTTCTGTAAGCATCTGCCGCGCGAGTGTTCACAATCTCAACCCTCGCTCAGGCCCAGCTTCTCCGTGATTGCTCTCAAGTTCTCCTCGGCCTCTTGTCGATAGCGTGCGGCCCAATCGGCTGTCTCCTGTTGGTGCCCGCCGGAGAGAGAGCGCTTCAGTTGCGCGGTCAGCGCTTCGACGTCGCCGAAGTCGTAGAGCAGCATGCCGCGCGTCTCACCGGCGCGCGTCGCGACGACGGGCAGGCCGCACCAGATCGCCTCGACGCGCGAGAGGCCGTAGCTTTCGAGTCCGAACGCGCGGACGAAGGCGTCGCTCCGTCTGAAAATCTCGAAGACGAAGGGGCGTGCTACGTTCTTCAAGACCACGATCCAATCGCGCCCGCCCGTGACTTCCCGCCGGTAGCCCTCGTCCGTCGCGAAGTCGCCTTCGAGCAGCAGGAGTCCGATCTCCTCGCCCGTCTCGCGGCGCAAAGTTTCGACCGACTCGGCCACGTGCAGGAAGCCGTATTCGGGGATGAAAGCGCCGACGGAGCAGACCCTTTTCGTGCGTCGAAGGTAAGACGCGAGCGACGACTCCAGGTCGGCGGGCAGGGTTGCGCCGAAGCCTTGCGGCGGGACGGGCAGGAGGCTCCGGACGAGCGAGACCTTCGCGCCAACGCGCGCCTCCTCTCTCAGCCACCGCTCCAGCTCTTCGCCGACGGCGACGAACTCCGTGACGCCGCCCGCGGCGAGTCGGAAGAGTGCGCGGCGCGCGGGGCCGAAGCCGCGGTGGCGCGACGGGAGCGAGCCGTCGTGCACGATCTTCACCCACTCGAAGCCGAGCAGGCGCTTGAGAATCACCCAGACGGGTACGAGCGCGCTCGGATACTCGAAGAGGAAGTGCGTGCAGTCTGCGACGCGCGCGCCTCTCGCCTCGCGCCAGACGAGCGGCACAAGCTCGCGCCGCTTGTCGCGCAGGAAGCGAACGTTCGGCCCGCCCGTCTCCTCGTCGCCGTAAGTCCAGAGGCGCAGGCCGCGGTCTTTGAGGAACTCGAAGAGCGCGCTGGTGTAAATTGAGACCCCGCCGTAAGGCGGCGGCGACGGGCCAAGGAGGACGACCTTTTTGCGCATGTAGGGACGGGTTAAGTGGTCAACGGTCTGAGACTACTCAATCCTGAGTTTTAGCGGGCGGGGAGTTCACCGCAGAGGCGCAGAGTTCGCAGAGGACGCGCAGAGGAATACAAGTCTGTAATTTGAGACCTGGGCTTTCAAAGCGCAAGCCTCAGCGCCCCCTCTGCGAACTCTGCGCCTCTGCGTTGAATAACCCCATACTCTATACTCAAGGATGAGTAAGCCCTGACGACTGGCAGTTTACTGTTTACTAACAGATGTCTCAATTACACCCTTCTCAAGCTCCGACAGAGCGGCGCGAGGCGGCGCGCGTCTCGGTCGTCGTGCCGTCTTACAACCACGCGCCGTTCGTCGCGCAGGCCATGCGCTCAATCTTCCGCCAGACTCTACGGCCCGCAGAGCTGCTCGTCATTGACGACGGCTCGGCGGACGACTCCGCGCGCGTCGTCGAAGAGGTGTTGAAGGACTGCCCCTTCGCCTGCGAGCTGGTCGCGCGCGAGAACCGCGGCCTGTGCGCCACGCTCAACGAGGGGCTGGCAAAGACGCGCGGAGATTATTTCGCCTACCTCGGCTCGGACGATCTCTGGCTGCCCGACTTCCTCGCGGCGCGCGTCACGGCGCTCGAAGAGAGGGCGCGTGCCGTGCTCGCATACGGCCACGCCTTCCTGATTGACGAGCGCGGCGCGGTCTTCGACTGCACGGCGGACTGGGCTACTTACGCGGACGGCGACGCGCGCGCGATGCTGCTCGAACACGCAATCGCGCCGATGAGTCCGACCGTCCTCTACCGCCGCGCGCCGCTCGAACGCCGCGGCTGGAACGAGCGCGCGCGCCTCGAAGACTACGAGCTTTACCTGCTTCTCTCCGCCGACGGCGAGTTCGCCTTCGACCCGCGCCCTCTGTCCGCCTGGCGCAGCCACACGTCGAACACGAGCCGCGACTTCGTCTGGATGATCGAGGCGCGTCTCGAAGCGCAGAGGGACGTCGCCGACGAACTCAAGCTGAGCGACGAAGAGCTGCGGCGCTACCAGCGCGCGCTCAACTTCGCCGGCGCGGAAGACCTCCTGCGCCTCGGCGACAAGGCGCGCGCGCTCAACTTCCTGCGCCGCGGACTCGGCGGCGCGCCCTCGACCGCCGCGCTCGCGCGCGTCTTCCTGCGCCTCCTCGCGCCCCACTCTCTCACGCGCCGGCGCAAGCGCCGGACAGCCGAGCGCGCCGCGCG
Source organism: Acidobacteriota bacterium (assembly GCA_030914105.1). Taxonomy (GTDB): domain Bacteria; phylum Acidobacteriota; class Blastocatellia; order Pyrinomonadales; family Pyrinomonadaceae; genus QHXN01. The sequence continues at coordinate 1,116 of JALZHC010000103.1, read as the reverse complement.
TCGCTACGGCACGTTGCAAGTCTAAGCTTTAAGAACGCGTCTCACGCGCGCTCAATCCAGCGCTCGTACCAGAGGCTTAAGTTCAGAAGCGCCCAGAGGTGGAAGCCCCAGTCGCGCGCGCCGCGCTGGTGTTCTTCGAGGAGGCGCGCGACGAATCGGTAGTCGAAGAAGTCGCGTCGGCGCAGGGGGGAGTTCAAAAGGCGCTCGCCCAGCTCGACGCCCGTGCGACCTCGGAACCAGGCTTCGACCGGCGCTCCGAAGCCGCGCTTGCGCCGGTAGAGCAGGTCGCGCGGCAGCAGCCCTTCGAGCGCGCGCTTGAGTATGTGTTTGCCGCTCGCGCCCTCGACCTTCAGCTCGCGCGGGACGCCCGAAGCGTACTCGACGAGGCGGTGATCGAGGAAAGGCACGCGCGCCTCGACCGAGGTCGCCATCGTGATCTTGTCTACGCGCATCAGCAGAAGCTCCGGCAGTCGCAGCTTCAGCTCAAGGTAAGTCATGCGCGCGAGAAAGTCCGACGAGGGCCGCGCGCGCGCGATGCGCTCAAGGTCTCGGCGCACCACTTCGTAAGAAGAGAGTCCTTCCCAGCGCCCGCGCATCCGCTTCGAGACGAGACGCGACTTCAAAGTCTCGTCGAAGACGACAGCCGCGCCCCAGAACAGCGCCTCGTCAGCGCCGAGACGCCTGAACAGCTCTGCGGCCTCCGCGTTCTTCGTCGCCGCGCCGACGACGGGGCGCGCCAAAGCGCTCGCGGCCCGGCGCGCGAGCCTGGGCACGCGCTCGGCGTGACGCCAGAAGCGTTCGTAGAGCCGCAGGTACTTCACGTATTTGTCGTAGCCGCTGAATAGCTCATCCGACCCTTCGCCGACCTGCACGACAATCGTGCCCGACTCGCGCGCGAGCCTTGAGACGTAGTAGAGCGGCACGCAGACCGGGTCGGCCACGGGTTCGTCCTGGTGGAAGACGAGTTCGGGGAGGAAGGCGCGCATCTCTTCCTCGCCGATGATTATCTCGTGATGGTTTGCGCCGAAGCGCCGCGCCGTCTCGCGCGCAGGCTCAAGCTCGTTCAGCTCCGCGTGCTCTTTGTAGGCGACCGTGAAGGTCTGGACGGGGCGCGAC
>JALZHC010000611.1 GCA_030914105.1 Acidobacteriota bacterium | reverse complement strand
GAGTAGATGCGGACGAACGAGAGCTGGCCGAGGTGCTTGTCGGCCATGATCTTGAAGACGAGGCCGGCGAAGGGCGCGGAGGCGTCCGCCGGGCGCGCCTCGGTGTCGCCCGTCTTCGGGTTCGTGCCCTCGATGGCCGGGATGTCGAGCGGGCTCGGCAGGTAGTCCACGACCGCGTCGAGGAGCGTCTGCACGCCCTTGTTCTTGAAGGCGGAGCCGGTGACGACGGGGACGAGCTTGATGGCGATGGTGCCCTTGCGCAGCGCCGCGCGAATCTGCTCCTCGGTGAAGCTGGCGCCCTCGTCTTCGAGGTACTGCTCCATCAGGGTCTCGTCAACCTCGGCGACGGCCTCTAAGAGCTTGTGGCGCATCTCCTGCGCGCGCTCACGCAGGTCTCCCGGAATCTCGATGGTCTCGTACTCCGCGCCCTTCGTCTCGTCCTTCCAGACCAGTCCCTTCATCGTGATGAGGTCAACGACGCCCTTGAACTGGTCTTCCAGCCCGATGGGGATTTGCAGGGCGACGGGGTTCGCGCCGAGCCGGTCGATGATTGATTGGAACGAGCGGTCGAAGCTTGCGCCGGCGCGGTCGAGCTTGTTGATGAAGCAGATGCGTGGGACGCCGTACTTGTCGGCCTGACGCCAGACCGTCTCACTTTGCGGCTCGACTCCGGCGACGCCGTCGAAGACTGCGACCGCGCCGTCGAGGACGCGAAGGCTGCGCTCGACCTCCATCGTGAAGTCCACGTGGCCGGGCGTATCGATGATGTTGATGCGGTACTCAGTGCCGCCGCGCTTCCAGAAGCAGGTCGTCGCGGCTGAGGTGATCGTGATGCCGCGCTCCTGCTCCTGTTCCATCCAGTCCATCGTCGCCGTGCCCTCGTGCACCTCGCCGATCTTGTGCGAGACGCCCGTGTAGTAGAGCACGCGCTCGGTGGTCGTGGTCTTCCCGGCATCAATGTGCGCCATGATGCCGATGTTCCGGAACTTGCTCAGGTCTTGCTTAGCCATAACCTTAGTGATCAGTGATGAGTGATCAGTGATGAGTAAGAGCAGTTCTCTTATCACTCATCACTGATCACTTATCACTCAACCCTCACCACTTGTAATGCGCGAAGGCCTTGTTGGCCTCGGCCATGCGGTGCGTGTCCTCTTTCTTCTTGACGGCGTTGCCGCGGTTGTTGGCGGCGTCGAGCATCTCGCCGGCGAGGCGGTCGGTCATCGTTTTCTCGCCGCGCGCGCGGGCCGCGCCGACGATCCAGCGAATCGCGAGACTCCCACGGCGCTCCTGCGGCACCTCAATCGGCACCTGGTAGGTCGAGCCGCCGACGCGGCGCGACTTGACCTCGACGGTCGGTCGCACGTTGTCAATCGCGCGCTTGAACATCTTCAAAGGGTCTTCGCCCGTCTTCTCGCCGATCTGCGCCAGCGCGTTGTAGAAGATGCCCTCCGCCGTGGACTTCTTGCCGTCCCACATCAGGCCGTTGATGAACTTCGTCACCAGCGGGCTGTTGTAAACCGGGTCGGCCAAAACCTCGCGCCTGTCAACAACTCTTCTTCTTGGCATAATCGTTCAGGTGTTGGGTTCTGGGTTTTAGGATTTGGGTCAGGCCGTGCTTTTTACCAGCACCTAAAACCCAAAACCTAGCACCCTGCCTTCCTACTTCTTCCCGCCCTTCGCCGCGGCTGCCGCGCCGCCCTTCGGGCGCTTCGCGCCGTACTTGGAGCGCCCCTGCTTGCGGTCGTTGACGCCCACACTGTCGAGCGTGCCGCGGATGATGTGGTAGCGCACGCCCGGCAGGTCTTTGACGCGCCCGCCGCGGATGAGCACGATGGAGTGCTCCTGGAGATTGTGGCCGACGCCCGGAATGTAGGTCGTCACCTCGATGCCGTTCGTCAGGCGCACGCGCGCCACCTTCCTGAGCGCCGAGTTTGGCTTCTTGGGCGTCTGCGTGTAGACGCGCGTGCAGACGCCGCGCTTCTGCGGCGACTGCTGCAAGGCCGGGCTGGCCGTCTTGTACTTCACGGCCTCGCGGCCCTTGCGTACTAGCTGGTTGATGGTCGGCACTGCTCTCTAGTCCTCTGTAAAGGTTCGTCGCCTTCGACCGAGCCGTTTTCAAGGCGCAATGGGCTGCCCTTTCCTGCCTCTTACCGGAACCCATCGTCCGGCAGTCAGCGCAAGAGCGGCACGCCCTTGATTGTCGAATTGGTCGGGGACGTTCTGACTTAAACGTTGGTGTGGATTCTGGCCTCCCCGCGGGGCCGAAACTTTTCTGTGGCGTCGCCTTTACTTAAGGAGGCGGGGCCTTAAGTCTTACTTCGCGGCCTCGCCGTGTTTCGCTCTTCGGACGCCGGAGCCGCCTTACTTTTTGGAAGAACAGCGGTCGCGCCGAAGTTTACGCCACAATACCTGTCAACGACTTAACATCCCGAAGGGCATAAGCCGGGCAGCGCCTCCACACCGGCAGAACCACCGAAGCGCTGCACTGTTGGGAACTGGACAGTTAGTCCAAACGAGAGACTATACGGACGCCGCCCCGCCCTGTCAAGCGGCGGCGGGCCGAGCGTGCCGCCGCAGCGAAATTCGTCCCTTCCGGGCGCGAATTTCTGCTACAGTCAACCCCGAAACTACCCGCAGAAAGGCGAAGACTTTAGATGCGCTTCAATCCGGACGAGTACATTACAGTCCACGAAAGAATCGAGAAATTTTATGCGAAATGGCCCAACGGGAGGATTCTGACCTCCCTCGTCGAGCACAACGCGGAGACCGGCTTCATCCTCATGCGCGCCGAAGTCTACCGCGACACCGAAGACGCGCTGCCCGCCGCAACGGGCCACGCATACGAGCTGCGCAGCGCCGGCCATGTCCAGCAAGGCAGCTACGTCGAGGTCTGCGAAACCAGCGCCGTGGGGCGCGCTCTGGCGCTTCTGGGCTTCGAGGTGCGGCGCGGCGTGGCGAGCCGCGAGGAGGTCGAGCGGGGCGCGCGCAAGCAGCAGGCGGCGGCGGCAGCCGCGCGGCAGACGGAAGCGACGAAGCAGACGGAAGCGACGCGGCAGACGGAAGCCGCAAGGCAGACGGAAAAGGGTGGGCCGCAGCAGGAAAGAGCGTCAACGCCGCAGGAAAGGAGGCCGCCGTCACAGGAAAAAACGGCCCCGCCGGCGGAAAGGCCGGCCCCTTCGACGGCGCGGCGGGAGGCCGCAGCGCCCGCGCCCGCCGCAGAAGAGCCGCCCGAACTCGACACGCAGATTTTGCAGGCCGCCGAAGAGTTGGGCTACGACGCCTCGAAGGTTCGCAAGTGGGTCAACCAGAAGTACGAGGTCACGGGCGGCCTTGCGAGCCTGACGCCGCACGACAAGCGCGAGGTCTTGAAGATTTTCCGCGAGCAGGCCCGCGCGCCACAGACGCGCGAC
>JALZHC010000610.1 GCA_030914105.1 Acidobacteriota bacterium | reverse complement strand
GTCTCGTCCTGCCCGCGGCGACGCGTGCCGAAACCTCCTCGCGCCTGTAAAGCTCCCCCGTTTGCAGGCAGCGCCCGACCATCTCCGCAAGCTCCGGCGTGCCCTTGAGCAGCGCGCGAAAGTCAATGCCTTCGCCCGCGCCGTCGAGTCCGAGGATGGAGCGCGCGGGCGCGTTGACGACCGTGGAGAGGCCGTCGGCCGAGAAGGCCAGAAGCCCCGACGGAAGGCTCGCGACGACGCGTTCGCTGAACTGCTCGGCGGTGGCGGCGCGCGCGCTGGCCTGCGCGCTCAGGCGCTCAAGCTCGCGCTGCTTCGCGCGCAGCTCGGCGACGACGCCCTGGAAAGTTTCGAGCACGAACTCGGTCTCGTCGCGCGGCTTCGCGCGCCCTGCCGGTGAGAGCGGCGCGCGCTCGGCCTCGTCCACGAGCTGCCTGTAAGGTCGCAGCAGCCAGCGCGGCAGCAGAAGGATGCTGGGCACGCTCACCGCGAGCGTGATGACAAAGACGGCGAGCAGCAGCGGCGCGCGCTCGGCCCGCGCCGCCGGTGCCAGCGCCACCAGCGCCAGCGTCAGGAGGTTCGCCACCAGCAGCAAGCCCACCAACAGCGCGAGCGCCAACTGCATTCTGTTTTCGTAACGAGGCATATTGGAGAAGTGATAAGTGATGAGTGATAAGTGATAAGAAGTTGAGCGCGGACTTTCTTATCACTTATCACTAGAATTTTGCGACGTACCAGTCAATGAGCCACGTGCCGAAGAGGAGACTGACGAGCGAGCCGATGCCGAGGAAGATGCCGAAGGGGAGGAGCATGTGCAGGTCGCGCTCGCCGCGCTTGAGCATCAGGCCCAGCCCCGCGAGCGATCCGGAAAGGACGCCGATGAAGAGCGCCAAAAGCGTGAGCGGCCAACCCAGATAAGCGCCGACCATGAACATCATCTTCACGTCGCCCAAGCCCATCGCCTCGACGCCGCGCACGCGCTTCCAGAGCCAGCCCACGAGCCAGAGGAAGCCGCCGCCGACGAGCGCGCCGAGCGCCGCGTTGAAGAATGAGAGAATCCAGAGCGGCGCGCAGGCGTGTGCGCTGCACAGCCCGCCGACGCCGTAGAGGTTGTGCACGAAGAGCCGGACGAAGAGGGCGACGGCTAAGCCGGGGTAGTTGATGACATCTGGCAGAATCATGTGCTCGGCGTCGATGAAGACGAGCGCGATGATGGCGGCGACGAAGGCGAGGTCGAAGGGGAGCGCAAGAGTCAGGCCGGAGCGAAGCCAGAAGGTCAGCGCGAAGAGGATGGCCGTCAGCAGCTCGACCGCCGGGTAGCGCGCCGAGATTGGCGCGCGGCATGAGCGGCAGCGTCCGCGCAAGAACGCCCAACTGATGACGGGGACGTTATCGTAAGGTCGTATCGTCGTCCCGCACGCGGGGCAGTGCGAGTGCGGGAAGGCGATTGACTCTTCGCGCGGCACGCGGTGGATGACGACGTTGAGGAAGCTTCCGATGATCGCGCCGACCAGCCCCACGGCGACGACGAAGAAGGCGAAGGGCAGGCCCGTCGTCGGCTCGTTTGTCACGAATCTCTGGAAAGTGTCCATGCGATGTGGCTGAAGAGATGAGAGTCTGTTCCGGCGCGCTCGCAAGCTTGACCGCGCCGCACTCTTTCGCATATTAAAGCTTAATGCGCGCCAGCGGAAGCTGAAAGCTTCTCCATCTCCCCGGAAGGCGCGCGTCGTCAGCGAGACGAACCGAAGGGAGTGGGCACTTGAATCCTCGGAAGCCGATCTACGCGATGCTGCTCGTCGGCGTCGCCATCATCGCCGCGCTCACATTCACGCCCTACGCGCTCGTCTCGCGCGCGCGCAAAGCCGTCGCCGCCTACATCGCCGTCCCCGAAAGCCCGGCCCTGCGCGAGCTTTCGCGCCCGACGCCGACGCCGCAGCCGCCCGCCTTCGACGTCGTGCGCTGGTACACAGACCGCGGCGAAGACCCCGCGCGCCACGGCGTCCTTGTCCAGTCGTTTGACGGCCAGACGACGCTCGCCGAGCAGAACGCCGACGTGGGCTTCAACCCGGCCTCGCTCGTCAAGCTCTCAACCTCGCTCACCGCACTTCGGAAGCTCGGCAAGGATTACAGGTTTGAGACGAAGGTCTTTATCGAGGGCACGGCAGACAAGTCGGGCGCGCTGCGCGGGCGACTCTACGTCACGGGCAACGACCCGACCTTCGGCGACTTCAACGCGACGCTCATTGCGAAGAAGCTCGCCGAGCGCGGCGTCAAGAAGCTCGAAGGCGAGCTGGTCGTCTCATCCGACTTCGTTTTTAACTTCGACGATAAGCCCGAAGAGGCGGCGCAGCGGCTGGCGAAAGTCCTGAAGTTCAACCCGAAGACGTTGACGGTCGGCGCAGCGCCCGCGGGCGAGCCTGCCTTCTCCGTCATGTCTTACCCTTTGAGCGATATTCTGCTCTACATGAACGCTCATTCGAGCAACTTTGTGGCCGAGCACCTGGGCGCTTTGGTCGGCGGCCCCGAAGGCGTGCGCTCGTTCCTCGTCGAAGAGCTGAAGCTGCCGCCCGAACAGGTGACGCTCTCGACCACCTCCGGCCTCGAAGTCAATCGCCTGACGCCGCGCGGCCTGCTCGCCATTATCCGCGCGCTCGACGAGGAGACGCGCCGGCAGGGCCTGAGCCTCACGGACATCATGGCCGTGGCGAGCGACGACTACGGCACGCTTCGGCGCAGGCTCGTCGGCACGCCGCTCGAAGGCGCGGTCGTCGCCAAGACCGGCACGCTCGTCCACGACGACGGCGGCATGGCGAGCCTCGGCGGCATCGTCTACACGCGCAAGTATGGCAAGGTCTGCTTCGTCATGCTCAACCAGGGTTCGAGCGTCGCCGAGAGCCGCGCGCTCACAGACCAGCTCCTCTCCGAAATCGTTCTCAGCCAGGACACGCCCGCGCCCATCCCCATGCCCGCCAAGCCGCGCCACATGCTTGAGAGCGGCGACCTCGAAGTCACGGAGTAGTGGGTTAAATTCTGGAGTCTGGAGTCTGGAGTCTGGAGTCAGAGCCTTTGTCTCCGACTCCGTTGTCGTCTTCGACTTCGGCCTCAGGTTGCCTGCCTTTGACTCCGGACTCCGGACTCCGGACTCCGGACTGGTTGTTCTGTAGCTCCCAAAGCAACAGGTGTTTTAAGAAGGCGTGGTGCGCGGCGAAGCGTGCGATGGCGAGGCCGGCGAGGCGGTCGCGGAAGCCGCCCTTGAGGATGAAGCTGCGCGCGAAGGCTGAGGGGGCGGCGAGGGCGATCTGAAGCGGCGAGGTGCGACGCCCTGACTCGAACATCTGTCGCGCGGCCAGCGGCGCGTAGCGCTCGCCGATCATGCGGTGGTGGTGGGCTGCGTCGCGGACGCTGAAGTGTTGG
>JALZHC010000609.1 GCA_030914105.1 Acidobacteriota bacterium | reverse complement strand
ACGCGAGCTTGCAGGGAGCCTTCAAGCTTCTGCGCACGGAGCTGAACGGAGTCCCGCAGCCGCGCGGCATCCCCGTCGCCACGGGGCAGCAACTGAACGGCGTGCGTCTGGTCGCGGCTTACGCCGACGGCATCGTCGAGGGCACGGTGAAGATACAGAACGGCACGCTCGCGCCGGGCGCGCGCGTCTTCGCGCGGCTCGTGCCCGTGGGCCAGCAGCAGGGCGGGCGCGGCGCTAACCTCGGCGCGGCGAGCGTTGACAGCCGCGGCCACTTCATCATCGAGAACGTCCCCGCCGGAGGCTACAACCTGATCGTCAGCGTCCTCAATCAACAGGGCCGTCGCGGCGGTCAGCGGCAGCCCTCCCCCGTCACGACGCAGCAGCAGGTGAACGTGGGCGAGGGCCAGGTCTCGAACGTCAACGTCACGCTCGACCTCGGCCAGAATCAGACGCCGCCTCCCACGACGACCCCGCCGCCGACGCCTTGAACGCCGCGCGTCTTAACCTGACGGGCCGCGCGCCTTTGTGTCGTTCGTGTCGTCTCTCCCGAACTCGAAGCAGAAGTTGAGCAGCAGGCACTCGAAGCGAAGATGAGCAGCAAGCTTTCGTCCCCCGCACTCAGAACAGTTATGTTGACGGCTCTCGTCTGGGCCGTCGCACTTTGCTCGACGGTCGCGGCGCAGACGGCGGACGCGCAAACCGATGCCTCGACGCCAACGAAGACCAGCCCGAACTCGATCACCGGGCAGGTCGTGACCGAGACGGGGCAGCCCGTCCCGAACGCCACCGTCCTGCTGTCGAGCCTGAACTCGGCTGCGCCCGCGCGCCCTGTGCCCGCGGCAGCCGACGGCACTTTCGTCTTCGCGGGCCTCCAGCCCGGCGTCTACACCCTGAACGCCACCGCGCCCTCTTACGTCGCGCCCGCGCTCGACCCGAAGAGCACCGCAGCCGAGTATCACCACGTCGGCGACTCCGTGAAGATCACTTTGGTCAAGGGCGGCGTGATTACGGGCACGGTGACGGACGCGTCGGGCGAGCCTGTGGTCGCCGTGCGCGTGCGCGCGCTTTTGATTCGAGATGCGACGGGGCAGCCGTCAAACGGCACGGGCGTGCCCGTCGAGCGATTGACCGACGACCGCGGGGTCTACAGACTCTACGGCCTCGCGCCCGGAGCCTACGTCGTCTCGGCTGGCGGCAGAGACAGCGGCGGCGCGGGCGGCATCACGGGCGCGGGCGGAGTCATTCGCGGGGGCGGGCGCGGCGGCCTCGGAGGTTTCGGCGGAGGAGGCTTCGGGGGGGGAGGTTTCGGCGGAGGCTTTGGCGGCGGCCCGGCTGCGGCGCTCTACGACCGCGACGCGCCGACGTTCGCGCCCTCTTCGACGAGGGACGCGGCGGCGGAGTTCATCGTCTCCGAAGGCGTCGAGATTAACAACGCCGACATCAAGTATCGCGGCGAGCGCGGCCACTCGGTCGGCGGCGTCGTGAAGTCCGCCGCGGCGTCGAAGGGCGGCTACTCTTTCTCCGTCGTCACGCTGGCGCGCGCACGACACGACGGCGAGGTGGTCTCGACCGCCACGACGCGCGGCGCGGCCTTCGCCTTCTACGGCGTGGCCGACGGCGAGTACGAGCTGACGGCGCAGACCTCACTCGGCACGGAAGGCGTGGGCCTGTCGCGACCTTTGCGCGTCGTCGTGAGCGGCGCGAATTTGAGCGGCCTCGTCGTCAACACGAACCCGCTTGCCTCCGTCAACGGTCGCGTCAGCTTAGAGCCGACGAGCGCGCCGGAGTGCAAAGACAAGCATCAGCCTCGCTTCGAGGAGATACTCGTCAACGCGCGCCGCGCCGCCGAGAACTCTAGAGAGCCGCCGCTGCCGCCGCAGTTCTCAAGCGCGGCGGGCGCGCCGTCGAAAGACGGAAGCTTCCGCCTCGACAAGCTTGGGCCGGGGCAGTACCGCTTCGGCGTGAGCTTCAACGCGAAGTATTGGTACGTGCGTTCGCTCACGCTTCCGCCCGCGCCCGCGCCCGCGCCGCCCGCGGCCAGGACGCGGCCCGTCGCCCAAACGCCTGCCCGCGCCATTGACACGGCGCGCGAAGGGGTCTCGCTCAAGTTCGGCAGCCGCGTCCGCGACCTGACGGTCACACTCGCCGAAGGCGCGGCTTCGCTGCGCGGCCACCTTGCCCTCGCCGAGGGCGAGAAGCCTCCGGCCGGTCTGTTCGTCTACCTCGTCCCCGCGGAGAGGGATCAGGGCGAGAACGTTCTGCGCTTCTTCACCGCGCCCGTCCTCGAAGACGGCGGCTTCGCGCTCACAAACGTCGCGCCCGGACTCTACTGGGCGCTCGCACGCACGCCCGTCGACGCGCAGGATCAGTCGAAGCTTCGGACAAACGAAGGAAGAGATGAGCGCGCGGGCCTTCGACGCGCGGGCGAGGACGCGAAGGCGAGCGTCGAGCTAAAGCCCTGCAAGAATGTCGTTGACTATCGCCTGCCTTTCAGCCCGACGCCTTCGCGCGCTCCTCAATGACGGCGGCAATGTCCGCCCAGACCTGATCTCGCGCGCCATTCGCTTTCGAGAATTTAATTATGGCTTTGCCGTTCTTCGGCAGGGCCTGGAGCTCTTTCAGCACGGGTTCGCTCTGCCACGTACAGGGGCGCACGATGATCGGGATGACGCGCAGTCGCATTTCCTGACGACGCAGCAGCAGCTTGGGCTGTTCCTCCGCTTGAATGAAACGGGACGCGAGGTAGTCCGGGCTGACCAGCAGCAGGGCGAGGTCGCAATCGCCCATCGCGTCCCGGATGGACTCGTTCCATTCGTCGCCCGCTTCGATGCGCCGGTCTTGCCAGGCATCAACAATCCCGCGACGTTCCAGACCGGCCAGCATCGTGACCAGTTCGTTCTTGAACGCTTCGTCATTGTGCGAGTAGCTGATGAATATCTTGAGCGGTGAAGTCACGTCGTCGCCTTTCGTCCGCGCCAGCGTCTGCTCCCACTGTGAGTGCAACGCTTGCCGCAGCGGCGCGAAGCCGGCGTGCGTGAACGGAATCGCGTACAGGGTCAGCACCATATCGAACAGGCTCACTGGGTAGTGCGTCTCGTCGCAGAAACAGCCGAACGTGCAATCCTCCAGTTCGTGCGCCACGTTCCGACCCACCGGCGCGAGAGAAATCAATCGAGGCTTTTCTCCGCCCAGTCGCGCGCGGACGAGCGGCGCGTCGGCGGCGAGGGCGGGGGTGTCAAATGCTCTCTGATAGGCGGGCGTCTCCAGCAGCACCACGAAATCATCGGGTTGAGCCTGCTCGGCTTGCTCCACAACGTACACGCCCGCGTCGCGCAGATCGTGAACGAGTTTTTCAGCCCGCCCGGCTTGTTCTGGTAGACAGCTAACGTAACAGCGCGGCACGGCCCAGTTG
>JALZHC010000006.1:12799-19290 GCA_030914105.1 Acidobacteriota bacterium | reverse complement strand
CGGTACTGTACACGCTTCGCGGTCTGAGTCGTCCGCGCTTTCAGGTAAACAGTCGTGCGACCCATTCTGATTACAACCGTCGCGCTCCTCCTCTTCTTGCCCGCCGCGACGCGGGCGCAGGGCGGCACAGCCGACCCGCGGCTTGAGCGCGCCGCGGCGCTCATCAGCACTGACCGCATCGCCGAGGCCGAGCAGCAGCTTGCATCCATCCTGAAGGCGAAGCCGGACGATCCGCTCGCGCTTAATCTGCTCGGCGCTGTGCGCGCCAAGCAGGGACGGCTCGACGAGGCCGAGGCGCTCTTCACGCGCGCGCTGCGCGCCGACCGCGACTTCGCGGGCGCGCACATGAACCTCGCTTATCTCTACCTGCTCAAGGGTGCGCCGGGGAAGACCGTCGAGGAATTAAGAGAGGTGCACCGGCTCGTCCCCGAAGACGCGGACACGACCTACAAGCTCGCGCACCTTCTACTCACGCTCGGACGGCTCGACGAGTGCCTCGCCTTCGTCGAAGGCGAGCGGCAGTCTCAACGCCTGACGCCGCCTTTGCTCGCGGTCGTCGGCGATGCTTACCTGAAGAAGGGCGACGCGCCGAAGGCGGAGGAGAGTTACCGCGCCGCGCTCGAAGCGCAGGGCGACAACGCCGACGCGCTTCTCGGCATGGCGCTCGTCTCGCAGTCGAAGGGCGATGCGCAGTCGGCCTCGCTCTACCTTTCGCGCGCGAAGCCGCTGGCCGCGAACTCGCCCGACCTGCTCTACCGCTTCGCCGTCGCGGCGCTGCGCTCGGACAGGTTCGAGGACGCGCGCTCTGCGCTCGAAGCGGCTCTCCGTCTCAGCCCCGAAGAGCCTTCCTACTTCGTCGCGCTCGGCGCGGTCTGGCTCAAGCAGCCGGACATCTTCGAGGCCGAGCGGCAGTTCCGTCAGGCGCTCCGGCTTCAACCCGACAACGCGCCCGCGCAGATGTATCTGGGCTACACGCTCCTCAAGCAGAAGAAGCTCCCCGAAGCGCGCGAGTGGCTGGAGAAGAGCGCGAAGGGCGACGCAAACGCGCCCGAAACCTTCTACTACCTCGGCCTCATCGCGCAGGAGCAGAACGAGGATGAACGCGCCGTCGAGCTTTTCTCGAAGTCAGTCCGCCTGCTTCCCTCCTTCGCCAACGCGCACATCGCGCTCGGCTCGGTCTACCTCAAGCTGAAGGACTACGCGCGCGCGCGCGAGGAACTTGAAGCGGGCGTCAGGCTCAAGCCCGACGACTCGAAGGCGCACTACAACCTCGCGCGCCTCTACGCGCTCCTCAAAGAGCCGCAGCGCGCGCAGGCGGAGATGGCAATCGTCGAGCGCCTCAAGAACTCCGGCAAGGCGCAGTCGCAGGAAGGCGACATCGGCGCGCCCTCAAGCCCGCGCTAGAGCGTTTGGTAAAACCTCTGCGGAACACGCGAAGCGCAGGTCAGCGCCTCCCTCCGATGCGGGACGTGTTGATCTGCTGACGCCGACAAGCGTTGTGAGATACAAGACAGCCCTTCTCTCAATACTGCTCGCGCTGGCTCTCTCGCTCGCGCACGGCCCCTGCGCGCGTCGTGCGTCGGCGCAGGCCGTCAAGCCGGTCACGTTTGAAGAGGTGCCGCCGAAGTCGAGCGGCATTACCTTCGTGCACAACAACGCGCACTCCAACGACCGCTACCTGCCCGAAACCGTGGGCGCGGGCTGCGCCTTCCTCGACTACGACAACGACGGCTGGATGGACATCTACTTCGTCAACAGCGGCCCTTCGGATTTCTTCAAGCCCGCGACGCCGCTCAAGAACGCGCTCTACCGAAACAATCACGACGGCACTTTCACGGACGTAACGGACAAGGCGGGCGTCTCCGGCGGCACGTTCGGCATGGGCGTCGCGGCCGCCGACTTCGACGGCGACGGCTGGGTTGACCTGTACGTGACGAGCTACGGTCGCAACATTCTCTATCGCAACAATGGCAACGGCACTTTCACGGACGTGACCGACAAGGCGGGCGTGGCCGCGCCCGGCTGGTCAACGTGCGCGGTCTGGTTCGACTTCGACAACGACGGGCGGCTCGACCTCTTCGTCTCCAGCTTCGTCCTCTACGACAAGGCGGCGCAAGCCCTCTATTGCACGGACGAGTCGAAGCGCCGCTACTACTGTGTCCCGCGCTTCTTCAAGCCGCAGCCCTCGCGTCTCTTCCGCAACAACGGCGACGGCACCTTCACGGACGTGAGCAAAGAGTCAGGCATCGCCGCCTCGCCCGGCAAGTCTTTCGGCGCGGTCGCCACGGATGTTAATAATGATGGATGGATGGACTTGTTCGTCGCCAACGATACGATGCCCAACTTCCTCTTCCTCAACAAGGGCAACGGCAAGTTTGAGGAAGTGGGCCTCGCCGCGGGCGTCGCCTACAGCGAGGCGGGCAACCCGCGTTCGGGCATGGGCGTGGACGCCTCGGACTTCGACGGCGACGGCTGGCAAGACCTCTTCGTCGCCAACATTGACCAGGAGTTTTTCAGCCTCTACCACAACCAGAAAGACCTGACGTTTACGGACGAGCCGGGCGAGATCGGCCCGGCCACGCAGCTCCTCTCCGGCTGGGGCCTGAAGTTCTTCGACTACGACGACGACGGCGACCCGGACTTGTTGCTCGCCAACGGCCACCCGGACGACCTCATCGAGATGCGCGCCGCTCGCGTCAAATACCGCGAGCCTCTGCTCATGTTCGAGAACACGGGCCGGGGCTTCCGCAACGTGAGCGCGCAGTCGGGCGCAGCCTTTGCGAAAGATTTTTCGGGGCGCGGCCTCGCCGTCGGCGACATAGATAACGACGGCGACCTCGACGTGCTCATCTCGAACAACGGCGAAGCGCCCCTGCTCTTGAGAAACGACGGCGGCAACCGCAACCACTGGCTCGGCCTGCAACTCGTCTCGACGAAGAGCAACCCCGCGGCAGTCGGCGCGCTGATTACGTGGCAGGCCGGCGGCGTGAAGCGAACCCGTTTGAAGACGAGCGGCGGCAGCTACCTCGCCTCGCACGACCCGCGCGAGATTCTCGGCTTCGGCAACGCGTCGAAGATCGACTCGGTCGAGATACGCTGGCCGAGCGGCAAGGTGGACAGGCTCACAGAGCTTCCCGTCAATGCTTACGTCAAAGTCGTCGAAGGCGCGGGCGTGAGTAAGAAGTGACTCGCCTTTGAAGGTGTCGGTTCCGGGCCGAAGTGTTGTAGAATGCCCGCGACAAACGGAGGGCGATGGAGTTCGCCTTTAACCATCCGGGCCCGGCGGCACGGATTGATGACTCCTTTTCACGTGCGACGCGTGGGAAGGAGTTTTCGCGTTAAGGAGGCCGGCATGCGACGAAGACTGTTCGGGAGGAGCGCGTGGAGACGCTGACTAAGTATCTCGCGGTCGCGGGCGGCGGGGCGTTCGGGGCAGTGCTGCGCTACTACCTCGGCGGCTCGGCCCTTTCGCGCGTCGCCGCGCCCTTTCCCCTGGCGACCTTCGTCATCAACGTCACGGGGTCATTCATCGTCGGATTCTTTCTCACGCTCGTGACGGAGCGGTTCGACGTCAGCCCGCACCTGCGCTTGGCCGTCGCCGTCGGCTTCGTCGGCGCGTACACGACCTTCTCCACCTTCGAGTACGACACGGCGCGCCTCGTCGAAAGCAAAGACTACCTCTACGCTTTCCTCAACGTGGTCTTGAGCTTCGTCGTCGGCTTCGCCGCCGTGTGGGCCGGTATCGTCGCGGCGCGCAGGGTCGCGTGGATGCCGGCCGTGGGCCGCGCCGTCTACGAAAGGCTCAACCAGAAGGCCGACGCCGGCGACGAGCCGCGAAGCGTTCGCGCGCGGCATAAGAGAGATGCGGGCGCACACGCCGCCGTCGACGAGAAGGACACGGACGAAGCACACACCGGCGAGGAGGTTTGAACGGGCGCGCGCCGACGAGGGCTTGAACGGGCATGGACGAAGACTTGAACAGGCATGGACGAGGAGCCGACAGAAGAAACGGCGCACGCCGCTGAAGAACCGGCACAGCCTTTAGAACTCGCGCCCGCGTTGAAGCTGACTGTGTGCGTGGGCGGCGACGAGAGGCACGCGCGTCGGCCTCTCTTCCGCGAGGTGCTCAAGGTCTTGCGCGAGTGCAATGTTACGGGCGCGACGCTGACGAAGGGCGTGCTGAGCTTCGGCGAAGGCCGCCGCGTCCACTCGGACATGAACGAGGTGACGATGGAGAACCTGCCTTTCATCGTCGAAGCTGTCGGCGGGCGCGAGTCGGTTGAGCGCGCCGCCGTGCGAGTCGCAGAGTTGCTCGGCGGGCATGGACTCGTCCAGCTTCAGCCGACGATGCTGGCGCGCGCCGCGCGGCGTGGAAGGGCGACAGCCACCAGCCGAAGAAGGATGAGAGAGAATGACGACGGCCATTCGCCAAAGAAGGATGAGAGGGGAGGCGTCTGAATGCTGACGAGGGGCGCGGCCAAGAAGCTTGTTGTCTACGTCGGCGCGAACCGACGCCGCGGCGGCGAGCCGGTCTACGAAGCGGTCGTGCGCTTCCTGCACGGCCACGGCTGCGCCGGCGCGACCGTGACGCGCGCCGTCGCAGGCTACGGCCAGAGCGGACGTGTGCACGAGGCGCACCTCTTCAGCCTCGCCGAGGACGTGCCCGTGCGCATCGAGGCCGTCGACTCGGAGGAGAAGATCGCGGCGCTGCTGCCGTGGGTTTATGAGCTGGTGGAGGACGGGCTGATCGAAGTGCAGGACACGGAGGTCGTCAAATTCACAGAGCGGCAGACGGAAGGCGAGGAGGCGAAGGCTTTGAAGCACGAGAAGCTTGAGGGGCGCGCCAAGATGCTGCGCGTCTACATCGGTGAGGACGACCGCTGGGAGGGCGAGCCGCTGCACGAGGCCATCGTCAGGAAGCTGCGGATGATGGACATCGCCGGCGCGACCGTCTACCGCGGCGTCCTCGGCTACGGCGCGCAGCAGCGCCTGCACCGACCGGGCTGGCTCGGACTCTCGACTGACCTGCCCGTCATGATCTCCGTCATCGACACCGAAGAGAAGATCAGGGGCGTGCTGCCCGCCCTCGACGAGATGGTCGACGAGGGCCTGATCGCACTCTCCGACGTGGAGATCATAAAGTACACACACTCGCGCAAGGACGCGGACGACGCGGCGAGCTGAGAAAGACGCTGAAGTCGCGGCGACTTGAGCGCGACCGAGCGAAGAAGCGTTCGACGCCTTACTACAGCTCTTGTCACTTGAGCTTAAAGCAGATTGAGTTCACCGCAGAGGCGCAGAGAACGCAGAGGGGGCGCAGAGGCTTGAGCCTTGAGTCGGCGAGCTTTGAACCCCCGGATTTGAGATTTGAAATTTCAAATTTGAAATCTGTAGTTGTCTTCCTCTGCGCATCCTCCGCGTCCTCTGCGCCTGCGGCGGTGAATCTTTCTTCCTTAAAGCTCAAGTGACAAGAGCTGTAGTCGCGGCAGTCACTTCCCGGACGACGCGCGTGCGTCGTTTTTGTAGACGACGCCGCCCTTCATCACGAAGACGACGCGCCGGACAGCCGTGATGTCTTTCAGAGGGTCGCCGTCGAGCGCGATGATGTCGGCCTGAAGTCCGGGCGCGATGGAGCCTAGCTGGTCGGCCATGCCGAGCGCCTCGGCGGCGAGCGAGTTGGCCGAGACAAGTGCCGCCATCGGCTCGACGCCGCCGTCGCGCACGCGGTCAATGAACTCTTCGGCGTTGCGACCGTGTGCGCCCGCGACGGCGTCCGTGCCGAAGACGACCTTCAGACCCGGAATCCGGGACGCGCGCCGCACCAGCTCGTGGTTCAGAGAGAGAACCCTCTGCATCGCCGCGAAGCCCTCTTCGGTGTAGCCGGGCGTGCCGAGATACCTCTCCTTGTTGGCCAGGTAGTTTTCGATGACGAGTCCCGCCTGCGGGTCGAGGTACGTGCCCTTCGCGGCCATCAGCTTCAGGTCGTCGTCGGTCGCCATCGTGCCGTGCTCGACCTCGGTGCAGCCGGCGAGCGTCGCGGCGCGCACTGCCTCTTTGTAGGCGTGAACGAGCGTGCGCAGGCCGAGCCGCTTCGCCTCGTCGCAGGCCGCGTCGAGCTGCTCTTGCGAGAGCGTCATCGCGCCGCCCTGGCGGATGCTCTGCGAGGCGAAGATTTTGATGAGGTCAGCGCCCGCGGCTTTCTGCTTCCGTATGAAGGCGCGGATTTCGTCGGGCGTGCCGGTTTGCGCGCCGCGCCCGAAGAGCGGCTCGACGGCGGTCAGCAGGCGCGGGCCGGGCAGAAGCCCTCGCGCAATCGCGTCGCGCAAAGGTAAGTCCGTCGGCGAGCCGACGCTCTGCACGGTCGTGAATCCCGCCAGCAGAGTCAGACGCGCGTTCGAGGCCGAGCGGTACGCGGCGTCCTGCGTCGTCTCGTCCGCGCCCGCGTTCTTGCCGTCGCGGCCGAAGCTCCAGGTGATGTGCACGTGCGAGTC
>JALZHC010000006.1:0-12789 GCA_030914105.1 Acidobacteriota bacterium | reverse complement strand
CGGTCAGGCCGCGCAGGTCGTAAGTGACGGGCGCGGCCTTCGGATCGACGGCGACTATCTTCGAGCCTTCGATGACGATGCGCGTGTTGCGTAGCACGTGGCCGCGCCCGTCGAGCAACGTGCTCACGGCGATGACGACGCGTTTGGACGGCGCGGGCGACTGCGCCGAAGTCCGACGCGCGGAGGCGCAGACGCAGAGCAGGCCGGCGACGCATAGAATGATCTTCGCTGAACGCATGTTTGCTCTTCAGACTCCTTAAAGTGAATTCGGGACAAGAATCAGGAAGACTTTATCCACGAAGGCACATGAAACGGGCACGAAGATTCGTGCCTTCTTCGTGAAGTTTAGTGTGGTTTCGTGGATAAAGTCTTTCCCTCCCTCTGACGCCGAACTGACCTTCCTTAAGCGAACTTCATCGTCATGAGCGCGGCGTAGGTCTCGATGCCGTCCCAGAGGTTCTGGAGGCGTATGTTCTCGTTCTCGGCGTGCTGGTTGTTGTCGTAGTTGGCGATGGGGACTGTTACGGTGGGCGCGCCCAGCGTCTCGCGGATGAGCGAGAGCGGGAGGCTTCCGCCCAGCGTCGGCATCCTCACGACCGGCTCGCGTGAGGTGGACTCGACAGCCTCGACGACGGCGCGCGAGATGGGCAAGTCCATCGGCGTGCGCTCGGCGTTGTAGCCGCCGGGCCGGTGCGTGACGCGCGCGACGAGCGGGTGCGCGGTGCGCTCGGCGTCGGTAGGCTCGCGGTCGGTAACGTAGAAGCCCTGACGGCGTATGTGCGCGACGAGCCGCTCGACCTGGCGTCGGTAGTCGTTGCCGCGCACGAGGCGGAGGTCGAGCGCGGCGGTCGCAGTCGTCGGGATGACGTTGCGCGAGAGCGCGCCCGTCTCGGCGCTCGACAGGCCGTTGACGTTGAGCGAGGGCTGGTTGATGAGTTCGAGCAGAGACTTGCCCCCGCCTTCGACCCGCGCGATGCCGAGTTCCTTCCTGAGCTGTTCGTCGTAAGCCGGGGCCTCCTTGAGCGCGCGGCGCTCCGCCTCGCCGAGCGGCTCAACGTCGTCGTACCACCCTTTGATAATCACGCGCCCCGCGTCGTCCTTCATCGAGGCGAGGAGTTTGGCGAGCAGCATCGCGGGGTTCGGCGCCCAGTTGCCGTAGTGGCCGCTGTGCAGAGGACGCTTTGCTCCGTAGACGGTCACGTCAACGTTCGTGTCGCCGCGCACGCCGAAGACGACCTGCTTGCGGCCCGACTGGTGGACGGGGCCGTCGCAGATGACCCAGGCGTCGGCGGCGAGCAGTCGCCGCCAGCGCGACATGATCTCGACCAGGTGCGGCGAGCCTGCTTCTTCTTCGCCCTCGAAGAAGAACTTGAGGTTGACGGTCGGCTTCAGGCCCGCGGCGCGCAGCGCGTCGAAGGCCGTGAGGATTGCCATGACGCCCGCCTTGTCGTCCGACGAAGAGCGCGCGTAGAGACGCCATTCGGGGTTGAAGGGTTCGGCGTCCGAAGGCATCGGCAGGATTTTGCCGCCCGCTTCAAACGGCGCGTCGCGCAAAGTCGGTTGCCAAGGCCGCGTGCCCGTCCACTTCGAGGGGTCTGTGGGCTGGCCGTCGTAGTGCGCGTAGAAGACGACCGTGCGCGAAGCGCCCGGCTCGTTCCACTCGCCGAAGACGGCGGGCGGAACGTCCGCGCTCGCACCTTCCAGGAGGCGTGGCCGGAGTCCGCGCGCGCTCATCATCTCGAAGACGAGCGCGGCGTTGCGGCGTATGTTCTCGCGATCCGCGGCGACGTTCGGAATCGAGAGCAGGCGGACGAACTCCGAGAGGATGCGGTGCTCGTTGGCGCGCCGGTAGCTACTGACCGGGCCGACCGCTTGCGCCGGCGCGGCCACGGTTCTAACTCGCGCGGGCAAGACGATAAGCTGGAGCGCCAACGCCGCGCAGGACAGAACAAAGATAAGACGTCTCATCGCTCTCCCTCTCTGAGAATAGTTTAGCACCGGCTCGAAAGTGCCGGGCGACTTCCGACTGGCCGGGGTCAACTCAATCTTGAGCATAAAGCACGTTGTTGTTCACCGCAGAGGTGCAGAGAGCGCAGAGGGGGCGCAGAGGAAGACAAGTTTTCAACTCTCAAATCTAAGAGTTCAAAGCTCGTCGCCTCAAGGCTCAACTCTCAGCGCTAACTCTGCGTCCTCTGCGTCTCTGCGGTGAGTCTTACTTGCTCTACGCTCAAGATAGAAGAGACTATGGTGACGCGGCGCAGCCAGACGAAGCACCACTAGTCTCACCCGTAAACAATCCGCCCGTCGCCCTCCGAAAATCTTACTTGAGTTTTTGACAGCCGGACATCTACTATCCACTGACTCGGACTGTGAGGCCGGAGGTCATCCTGGAGAGTGTGAGCAATCCCGAAGTTACTTCGCAGAGCCGCGCAGGCTCTCGGCGCGCGTGGGCAGTCGGCGTCCTGGCCGTCTGGCTCGTGCTGTCGCTCTTAAGCGCGAGCCAGAGATACGCCGATAGCCTCCAGACCTCTTCGCCGGTCGGCTTCTCACAGTTTCTGCTCTGGTCGCTCGTCGTCTGGTCTTACTGGGCACTCGTCGCGCCGCTCATCTTCCGGCTCGGCGAGCGGATGCCGCTCAGCAAAGAGCGTCTGGCCCGCGCCACGCTTGCACACTTCGCGCTCGGTCTCGTCTTCGGCCTGTCGCACATCGCGCTCCTCGCCGGCTTGGGCGCGCTCGTCGGCCAGAGCCGTCCGGGCGCGGCGACAACTTTCCTCGGCGAGTTCGGCAGGGGCGCGCGCGCCTTCCTCTACGTCGAGCTGATACTCTACTGGGCGATTCTGGGAGCCGCCGTCGCGCGCGACTCGTACCGCAAATATCGCGAGCGCGAGACGAGGGCGAGGGAGTTGGAGGCGCAGCTCGCCGAGGCGCGACTGCAAGCACTACGGATGCAGATTCAGCCTCACTTCCTCTTCAACGCGCTGAACACAGTCTCGATGCTCGTCCGCAACGGCGAGGGCGAACGCGCGGTGCGGATGGTCGCTGGCATTGGCGAGCTGCTCCGCTCGTCTCTGGGCGACCGCGGCGAGCAGGAAGTGGCGCTCGCGTCGGAGCTGGGCTTCGTCCGGCGTTACCTTTCGATTGAAGAGTTCCGCTTCCCTGACAGGCTGCGGGTCGAGGTTGACGTGGCGGAGGACTTGTTGTCAGCGTCGGTGCCGAACCTCATTCTGCAACCGCTCGTCGAGAACGCCATCCGCCACGGCGTCGCCAAGTCCACGTCTTCGGGACTTGTCCGCATCGCCGCGCGGCGCGGAGGCGGCTGGCTCGAATTGTCGGTCGAGGACGACGGGCCGGGGCTTCCCGCGGGCTGGCGTTGGGAGGCGGGCCGCGGCATCGGCCTCAGCAACGTGCGCGCGCGCATGGAACAGCTCTACGGCAGCCGGCAGGAGTTCCGTATCGAGAACGTCGGGCCGAGGGGGACGGCGGCGCGCCTGCGAATCCCTCTGCGGCGAAAAGGGGGCGAGTGAATGGAGAGGATCAGGGCGCTCATCGTTGACGACGAGTTGAACGCGCGCCGCGGTGTGCGCACGCTGCTCGAGCGCGACCCGGAGGTGGAAGTCGTCGGCGAGTGCGCCGACGGTCGCGCGGCGGTCGAGGCCGTCGAGCGGCTCGCGCCCGACCTCGTCCTGCTCGACGTGCAGATGCCGCACCGTAACGGCTTCGAGGTTCTCGAAGCGTTAGACCTTGAGCGAGCGCCCATCCTCATCTTCGTCACCGCTTGGGACAGCTACGTGCTACGCGCCTTCGAGGTCAGCGCGCTCGACTACCTTTTGAAGCCCTTCTCGGACGAGCGCTTCTACCAGGCGCTCGCGCGCGCCAAGGCGCAGCACCGCGAGCGTCGCACGGCCGAGTTCAGCCGCCGGCTCCTGTCGCTGCTGGAGCACCAACGGCAGGAGGGGCGGCTTAAAGGCGACCCCTCACAGCCGGAAGCCGCCGCGCCGCCGGAAGCTGCCGAGCCGCTGCGTCGCTTCTTCATCAAGTCGGGCGGCGAGGTCAACTTCGTCCCCGTCGAGGAAGTTGACTGGCTCGAAGCCGTCGGCTACTACACGAAGATTCACGCGGGCCGGCGCTCGCACATGCTGCGCGGCAACCTCGGCCAGATCGAGTCGCGGCTCGACCCGAAAGAGTTCGCGCGGATTCACCGCTCGACCGTCGTCAACCTCGCCCGCGTGCGGCGTCTGAAAGATTGGTTCAACGGCGAGTGCCTCGTCGTCCTGCTCGACGGCACGGAGCTGAAGGTGAGCCGCCGCCATCGCCGACGCCTCGAAGCGCTCCTTGAGACCTTAGCCTGAGCCGCAGGGAAGTCTGAAACCGCCCGGAAGGCCCGACCGAAACCTCAAGGCGTGCCGCCGCTCGTTGCAGAAATCAACGCCCTCGTTGCGCACGCGCGCGCGCCCGTTGCATTTGTTTTGCCCGCCTTCCTTCGCTTCAATAACATCTCCGCCGACAGACACATTCTGATCCGAAGGGCGGCGGCCTTCTCGTGCGCGCCGCCGAGAGGTCGAACGATGAAGAAAGCCGCCGCCGCAATTCTCTTCCTCTCACTCGCCGTCGCCCTCGTCTCGCCGTGCGCACTGCGCGTCGCGTCGGTGCAGTCGGCGCGTGAAGGCGAGTCGCGCGAAGAGACGCGCGAACGGATGGTCAAGCTTCTCGAATATGTCGGGATTGAGAAGGCAACTCAGGCCGAAGTGGACGGGATGGTCGAGGCTTGGACGAGAGCCGCGCGGCCCGGACTCTCCGTGGACGAGCGCACGGCGGCCTTCCGCGACCTCTACGTCCAATTCAAAAAACTGCAAGGCGTGGACTACAGCGGCAGGCCGCAGGCCGTGGCGGGCCTGGCCCGCGCTGCGGCCACACTCTTTCAGGCCGGGGCGCGGCTCGACCTGCGACTGCCGGAGCCGAGAGGCCCCGTCTCCGGCGACTACATCCACGTCGAGGCGCGCGGGCGCGGGCGCGTCCCACTTCTTCTCATCGCCGACGCGGGCGTTGACGGCAGAGAGCTTTACCGCTCCTTCGTCGAACGAAACGAAGGGAGCTACCGCTTCTACATCGTCACGCTGCCCGGCGCGGGGGCGGCGAGGCCGCAGCCCTGGCCCGAAGTCTTCGACGTGACGCGCCGCCCCTGGCTGAACAACATCGAGCAGTCGCTTGCGCGCCTCGTCGAGAAGAGGGCGCGCGCCGGAAAGCTCGTCGTCGTGGGCACGGCCATCGGCGGCTACTTCGCGGCGCGTCTGGCCTTGTCGAAGCCGGAGAAGATTAGCGCGGCGGTTCTCGTCAACGCGCAGGTCAAAGTGGCGCTGCCGTCGCCGGCCTCGCCCGACCGGCCCGCGACACTTCAGGAGCGGCTGGCACTTTTTAAGGGCTACGCGCCTTCGCCGCAGTTGTTCCCGTCAGCCGAAGTGCCACGCGAACGCGAAGAGATAAAGCGGCTGCTCGACGACCCGAAGAGCACGCACCCGACTGTGAAGAACTGGATGGCGTTCGCCGTGAAGGACGAGGCGCTCTCGAAGCGTTGGTCGCTCGAAGCGTTGTCGGGCGGCTTCCTCTTGCGCGGCATCCGCTACGGCGCGGAGATTCAGACGACGGACTTGACCGAAGACTTCGCACGCCTCTCTGTGCCGACGCTGGCGATGATTGCGCTGCCCGACGCACGCTCGCCGGTCGCGGCGACTGCCGCGGGCGCGGCGCAGTGGGCTGAGATCAAGCGGCTCTACCCTTCAATCCCGCTGACCCTCGCCACCTTTGCCGCCACGCGCTCTTACATCAGCGAAGACAATCCGGCGGAGTTCGACCGCACACTGGCCGACTTCCTGTCCGGCCTCGCCGCCCTCCGACCGAAGCGTTAGTATGACGCCGTCGAGTTTTAAGAAACGGAGGACGAACGTGCTCGGCGGCAGCTTCACAGACGCCGGAGCGCGCTCTGCGCCAGGGTCTTCGCCTTCTTCAGCTTCGACGCTTCGTCGCCCTTGCCGCCGACGCTGACCATGAAGAACCGCTCGCCCTTCAAGACGTAGAGTGCGCCGCCGACTCGGCTGGCCGTCCAGAAGGCTTCGTCGCCCAACCCGCGCACGGCCTCCGGCCTGGCCGCAGACTCTTCCTCCTCGCCGCGCTCGCCGGCCTCCCTTTCGCCGCGCGCCTGATTCTTTTCGCCGCCCTCCTTACCATTCTTTTCGCCGGCCTTCTTGCCGCCTTCGCGTCCGGCTGTCTCCCGCCCGTGGAAAATCTCCTGCCAGTACTGCTTCGCCGTCCGCCCGCCCGAAGCCGAGGGGTCTTTCTCCGTCAGCGAGAGGCTGACGGAGTTGGAGAAAGTCGGCAGCGTGTAGAGGCACTGTAAGTTGAGCAGCCCTCCCGCCGCCTGCCCGCTGGACTTCGTCTCCTTCAGAGGCTCGCCCTGTACCGTCTGAAGCTCCGCGCTCGTCAGCAGCGAGCAAGGGTCAACGTCGCCTTTCGGGGCCGGGCTTTGAGCGGCGGGCGCGGGCGTCGTCGTCGCGACGGCGTTCGTCTGGCCGGGCGCGGGCGAGGCCGCAGCCGTCTGGTTCGTCGTCGGGGGCGTTTGATTGGTCGCGGGCTGGCTGCAACCGCCCGCGATGACGAGAGAAGAGATTAGAAAGAGACAGACTCTTCGGCGCATGGAGTCCTCCGTTGTCGGCGTTGGTGCGGTCGGATTCTTGCACGGCGGCGGCGCGCGAGGCAACAAGGTTGCAATAATCCGATTTCCGCCGATTTTTCGCGCCTTTTCGTGCCGCGCGCGCGGCTCAAGAATTCCTCAAGTCCGCTTTACTAATCTGCGAGCCAACTTTCCAGCGGAAGTTTGCGGTTCTTCTACGAGCGTCGCTCGTAGCACTCGCGAAAGAACTGTTGACAGGTGAACGGTTCGACGAACGGCCCGCCAGACGAGGAGATGTTGAGATGAATCAGCCGGCACGTCAGCGCTTGGTTTCGCGGATTAACCGATCCAGAAATCTGATTGCGTTCTTCTGCCTCTTAGGTTTTGCCGCCGCCATGCTCGTCATTCCGATTACGCATGGGGCGGGTGCCGTCTCTCTTCCGTCGGCGTGCGCCCCGCCGGGTGAAACGGTCGTCACAAACACCGCCGCCGCCGCCGCTGACCAGCAGCCGAACCATCACATCATCAGCACTTCAGTATCTTACCCGTACCTTGGGGACGGGCAGCCCGACCAGTTGGTCTTCACCATGAAAGTCGGTTCGCTCGGCACGCTCACGCCGGGCAGCTTCTACTACACCTCTTTCACGATTGACGGAAAGCCGGAAGCCGCGGGCAACGTGCACGCCGTGAGAATGGTCGTCAGCCCGACCCTCAACGTCACCTTTGAGAGTTATCTTGCCGGGGCCAGCAACGCAGGCTCAGTTGATGGTCGCTTCGTCAGCGGCACTCCCGTACCGGCTGCGGGCGGAAGCGCATACGATCCGAACGGCACCATCACCATCGTCGTGAAGGCAAGCGACGTGGGCGTCTCTTCGGGCCACACACTTACTCGTTTCAACGGCGCGGTGGCGGAGACCGCCGGCGGAGTAGTGACCGGCATCCTGGACTCGATGCCGTCCGGGGCTAACACGGTCAACGGCGCGGCCATCACCCGCGCCGACATTTCGTTCAACGTGCAGAGTAACCAGGTCTGCTATCCCGGCCCGTTGCCGTCGCCGCCGCCGCCGGCAACGGCGACGCCCACGCCCACGCCGACCGGCGGCAACACCCTGACCGACGGCGGCGGCCCGCTCGCCTTCACGGGCGGCCCCTACCTCGTTCCGAACCCGTCCTCGCAGGCGAACGGCAAGCCCGTTTGCAACGCTGCGCTTCCCTGCGACGAATATAGTTTCAACGTGAACGTGAGCGACGCCACGTCGAAGACGAAGTACATCCGCGTCGAGCTGGCGTGGCCGGTGGTCGGCGAGGCGCAGTTCGACCTCTACGTCTTCGACGGCACGACGGCTTCGGGCAAGCTCATCGCGCAGTCGCTCGGCGACACGACTTACGTCATGCCGGACGTCTGCCTGATACCGGCCACGGCGGCGACGAACGGAACTTACACGCTGCGCATCGTCCCGTTCCTTCCCCTCGGACAAAGCGTCACAGGGAAAGTGAGCCTCGTGGACATCCCGGCCGCAGCGCCGCTCGACGCAGGAGGAGGCGCGAGCTTTTCCAACCACGACTCGCCGTCCAATCTCGGCAACGCCTCCGGCGAGCCTTCCATCGGGATTGACTGGAATCCTAACGCGTCCGAGCTCAAGCACGACAAGGTCAACACCGGCGGCGTCGCCTTCCTGAGCGCGAACGGGGATTCGTTCCCCGGCGCGGCGCTCGAAGCGCGCGTGAGCTTCGACGACAGCACGACCCCGGCGACCGCGACTTGGGAAGACGTTTCGGCTGTCTACGTTCAGCAGACCGGACTGGTTGACCCAATCGGCTGGGTTGATCATCAAACGGGACGAGTCTTTCAACTCGAACTTATCGGCGGGCAGGGAAACAGCACCGCGGCTTACTCCGACGACGACGGGAAGACCTGGACGCCGATGCAGGGCGGCGGTCTTCCGGCAGGCCCCGACCACGAGACCTTCGGCGGCGGGCCTTACAACGAGGCCGCCACGCCGCCGCCTCCGCCGCACCCGCTCTACCCGCACGCCCTCTACTACTGCTCGCAGAACATCGTCGGCGGCGCGGAGTGTTCGCGCAGCGACGACGGCGGCGCGACCTTCGGGCCGGGCATTGACATCTTCACGCCGACGCAGTGCTACGGCGGCATCCACGGCCACGTGAAGGTCGGCCCCGACGGCACGGTCTACGTCCCGAACTCTTCGTGCACTTCCGGCACGGGCGGCAGCCAGGGCGTCGCGGTCTCGACCGACAACGGCTTGACCTGGGTTGACCGCACCGTCCCCGTCAGCACAGGCAGCGGCGACCCTTCCGTCGGCATCGACGCGGACAATAAACTTTATATCGGCTACGTCAACGCCGACGGTCGCCCGCACGTGGCCGTCTCGACCGATCACGGAGCCAACTGGACGAACGACTATGACGTCGGCGTGCCGGCCGACTGCAACGTGGCCGCTGACCCCAACCCCAACTACGCGCAGTGCCGCATCAAGAGCGCGGTCTTCCCTGTCGTGGTCGCCGGCGACTCGGGCCGTGCCGCCTTCGGATTCGTCGGCAGCACGACCGGCGGGAACTATCAGGACGAGGCGACGTTCCAGGGCGTCTGGTACTTCTACGTCGCGATGACTTACGACGGCGGCAAGACCTGGGTCACGACGAACGCGACGCCGGGCGACCCCGTCCAGAAGGGTTCGATCTGTCTCGGCGGACTGCTCTGCGGCGACGACCGAAACCTGCTCGACTTCAACGACATCACCGTGGACAAAGAGGGGCGCGTGCTCGCGGCGTATGCTGACGGCTGCGTCGCGCCCCAGTGTGCCGCGCCCGACTATAACGGTCGCGCCAGCAAGGCGGCGATGATTCGTCAGGCAGGCGGGCGACGCCTGTTCGCCGCCTTCGATCCCGCCGGCACGCCCACGCCGACTCCGACGCCGACGCCCACAGCGACGCCGACTCCGACGGCGACGCCGACTCCGACGCCCACGCCAGCCGTCTGTGACGGGTCGCCGGCCTACTCGATTCACATGTCGCCTCAAGGGTTCGGCGACAGTTGGGGCGAGCCTTCAATCGGCGTGAACTGGAAGACCGAGCAAGTCTTCAACGGAACTCCCAACGGCGGGACGGTCTTGTCGTTCGGAGGATTCGGCGATCCAGGCTTCTCTCTGACCAACCCCAACATCACGGGCCTGCGCATCACCTTCGACGACACCAACCCGCTCAATCCGAAAGCCACTTGGGAGCACACCGCGACCATGCCTCTGGTCGGTGCGCCGCGAGCCTTCGGCGACCCGATTCTCTTCACCGACCACGAGACGGGCCGCACGTTCTTCACGCAACTGATCGGGCTGACTCCGGCTGGCTCGACCACCGAGATTACCGACGACGACGGCAGGACGTTCTTACCGAGCGAAGGCTCCGGCCTGCCTTCGATGATTGACCATGAGACCTTCGGCGGCGGCCCGTTCGCGGCCCCGCTGCCTCCGGGCGTCGTTTACAAGAACGCCGTCTACTACTGCTCGCAGTCCGGCGTGGAGAGCGGCGGCAACGGCCTCGCCACCTGCTCGCTCAGCGTTGACGGCGGCGTGACGTTCGGGCCGGGCGTTCCGATCTACGCCTTCAGTGATTGCGGCGGGCTGCACGGCCACCTCAAGGTCTCGCCCAAAGACGGGACGGTGTACGTCCCGAACGCCAAGTGCGGCGGCTCGCAGGGCGTGATTGTTTCGGAAGACAACGGCGCGACGTGGACGGTGCGCACGGTCACAGGCTCGACGGCAGGCCCGAAGGGCGACCCGTCGGTCGGCATCGCCGCGGACGGCACCGTCTACTTCGGCTATCAGAACGGGGACGGGCACGCGCACGTCGCCGTCTCACACGACAAGGGCGCGACTTGGACGAACGACGCGGACGTCGGCGCTCCGTTAGGCATCAAGAACAGCGTCTTCCCGGCTGTGGTTGCCGGCGACGCCGAACGCGCCGCGGTGGCCTTCTTCGGCACGACGACCGGCGGGGGTGACTTTAACCAGCCGGGCTTCGCGGGCGTCTGGTATCTCTTCATCGCCGAGACCTTCGACGGCGGCCAGACCTGGACGACTGTGAACGCGACGCCGAACGACCCAATCCAGCGCGGCGGCATCTGCGAGACCGACAACCCGCAGTGTCGCAACCTGCTCGACTTCTTCGACGCGACCGTTGACAAGGAGGGGCGCGTGCTCGTCGGCTACGACGACGGCTGCATCAGCCCTCAGTGTATCGCCGGGACGGCGGGCAACGACTTCACGGCGAAGAACGCCATCGCGCGGCAGTTGGCCGGCAAGCGCATGTTCGCGGCCTTCGATCCGCCGTGCGGAAACCCGACCCCGACTCCGACGCCGACGGCAACACCGACCCCAACCGCGACGCCAACTCCGACGGCAACCCCGACGCCGACGGCGACGCCAACTCCGACGCCGGCAGCCGGAATCCTACCAGCGCCGCAAGATGCAGGGCCGAAGGTCGGCTATCAGAACTACGAAGCGCCGAGCACGTTGGTCAGCGTCACGTCGAGCAGCCAGGGGCCTGCGGCGCACACCGTCGAATACCTTGGGCACGACGCGGGCGAGCCTTCAATCGGGAACAACTGGAAGACGGGCGTGACCAGCTACCAGTCCGACCTTCAGACCTTGTTCATCACCTTCGACGACGCGTGCGCGACGAGCGGCGCGACCTGGGCGAACCGCCCTGCGCCGACTTCGCTGTTCGTTGACTCAGACCCCATCGGCTTCACAGACCGTTACACGGGCCGCACCTTCGCGGGCGAGCTGACCCTGACCTCGCCTTCGTGTAAGACCTCTTTCACGGACGACGACGGCCAGACGTGGGTGCCTTCGCAGGGGAGCGGCATGGGAGCGAGCGTCGACCACGAGACCATCGGCGGCGGCCCGTTCCACGCGCCGCTCGCGCGCGACCCCGCTGGCCCCGTCTACCCGGACGCGGTCTACTACTGCTCGCAGCTTCCGCAGTCGGCCTGCGCACGCAGCGACGACGGCGGTCTCACCTTCGGCCCCATCGTGCCCGTAGACCCCGTGGGCGACGCGCATTGTGGCGGTCTGCACGGGCACGTCAAGGTCGCGCCCGACGGCACGGTCTACCTGCCGTTCAACTACTGCGACGGTCAGGGGTCGGCCATCGTCTCGCAGGACAACGGCGTCACCTGGACGACCCGTCACGTCACGGGCACGGTCGCCGGCCAGAGCGACCCGGCCATCGGCATAGATAACCAGGGCCGCGCCTACTTCGCGATGTCGAGTGCGACCGGCGAAGGCTCGCAGGCCGTCGTCGCCACGACGGACGACGCGGGTCAGACGTGGCAGAACATCTACGACGTGGGTGCTGTCTACGGCCTGAAGAACGTCGCGTACCCGGCGGCGGTCGCCGCCGACGCGGGCCGCGCCGCGGTCGCCTTCTACGGGACGACCACCGGCGGCGACTTCTCGCAGAACGGATTCCGCGGCGTCTGGCATCTCTACGTTGCCGAGACCTTCGACGGCGGCCAGACCTGGACGACCACGGACGCGACGCCGAACGCGCCCATCCAGCGCGGCTGCATCTGGACTCAGGGCGGCGCGAACATCTGTCGCAACCTGCTCGACTTCTTCGACATCACCGTGGATAAGGAGGGGCGCGTCGAGGTCGGCTACGTCAACGGCTGTGCCGGCGGCGCTTGCGCGCAGGCCGCGCCTTCAGCCAACGGCAACGCCTACACCGCGCTCGCCACCATCGCGCGGCAGTCGAGCGGGCGTCGCCTGATAGCGGCGGCTGACCCGGAACTCGACACGTCTGCGCCCGGCGTGCCATCAGTCACAGTGCGCCGCGTCGGCGACGCAGCTCACCTCGCATGGTCTGAGGCCGATACGGGCAACTCGCCCGTAATGAACTATAAGATTCTAAGAGGCACGTCGAGCGGCGGCGAAGAGTTGCTCGCCACCGTGCCCGGCACGCAGGCGACTTACGACGACCTGACGGCCAACGATACCGACATGATCTACTATTACGAGGTCGTGGCCGTGAACGCCGTCGGCTCGTCGTGCGCCGCCAACGAGGTCGCCGCGCCCTACGTCGGTAACACCTGCGACGGGGTCGTA
>JALZHC010000608.1 GCA_030914105.1 Acidobacteriota bacterium | reverse complement strand
TCGTCACACTCTGGCGTTTCCGCGCGCCGCTCGCGCCCGTCTGGGATTTGATCTACCACTCGGAGGCCTGGCCGGAGTGGTGGCCCGGCGTCGAGCGCGTCGAGAAGATCGAGCCGGGCGACGCGGCGGGCATCGGCAGCCTCCACCGCTACACCTGGAAGAGCAAACTCCCCTACCGCCTCGCCTTCGAGATGCGACTCACGCGCGTCGAGCCGTTGGCCTTCATCGAGGGCGAGGCCGTCGGCGAGCTGACCGGCACGGGCCGCTGGCGTCTGGCCGAGCACGAAGGCATCACGGAGGTTCGCTACGACTGGAACGTCTCGACGACGAAGGCGTGGATGAACCTGCTCGCGCCGGTCGCGCGGCCCCTGTTCAAGTGGAACCACGACGTGGTGATGAACTGGGGCGCGGACGGTCTCGCGAAAAAGCTCGGCGTCGAGCGCCTGAGCGTTGAAGACAAGGATGAAGGATGAAGGCGGAAGGATGAAGTGATGAAGTAGTAGCCAGTAGTCAGTAGCCAGTAGCCTGTAGAAAAACTTTGCTGACGCGAGCCAGCGATACAAGCGTCCGCTTCGCGGAGCCTACTGGATACTGACTACTGTCTACTGTCTACTGCTCATCACTCATTATTCCGCCTTCATCATTTGTTTTTCTTCCGCGTCGCTCGACCTTGCTCCGTCTTCCGTCCTTTGGCGGCGCGCTTTCTCGCCGCCGTCTTCTTCGCCGAAGCCTTCGGCCTCTCGTCTTCCCCGATCACTTCAGCCGTGTGGCCCGCGACGGCGAACTCGTCCGAGACTTTTTGCAGGAGCCAGAGCGGACGGCCCTCTTGCGCGCGCCCCTTCATGCGGAAGAGACGCCAGCGCCCGCGCAAACGTTCGCCTGCGAGCCGGAAGCGGAGCGCGCCCGCGCGCCAGGCGGCGGCTGCGTCTTCGTCTTCCGGCTCGAAGGTGCCGATGTCCCAGCGGTAGACGCGGCCCGCGCCGTAAGTGCCTTCGGGCAGCACGCCTTTGAAGGTCAGGTACGAGAGCGCGTGGTCGGGTACCTGTACGGCGAGCCGCTTCAAGGCGGCATCGAGCGAAGGCCCCTTCGGCACGGCCCAGCTCTTGAGCGTGCCGCCGATTTCGAGTCTGAAGTCCCAGTGCAGGTGGCTCGCGTGGTGCTCCTGCACGACGAACCTGGGCTTGCGCTTCATGGGTTGATTCTGCCACAAAGACCTGCGACGCGTCGCCGTGTTGATGAGTCGCGGCGAGCAAGTTAGTATTGAGCGAGAGAGGAAACCGTGTCGCAGTCAACCGACATCGCCGAACGCCTGAGCCGGCGCGCGCACACCGCCGCGTCCCGCCCCGAAGTGCTCGCGCGTCTGGCGGAGATCGT
Organism: Acidobacteriota bacterium; assembly: GCA_030914105.1. GTDB lineage: Bacteria > Acidobacteriota > Blastocatellia > Pyrinomonadales > Pyrinomonadaceae > QHXN01. The sequence goes on along the minus strand of JALZHC010000608.1, from coordinate 2,045 downwards.
CGGCGCTGAGAACGTGCTCGTTGACGAGGAGAAGGTCGAGCCTTACGCGCAGGACGCGCTCAAGGAGAAGTTCCCGCCCGAAGCGGTCGTGCTGCCGCGCGACGCCGAAGAGGTCTCGGCGATACTTCGGCTCGCGGGCGAGCGGCGCTTTCCTGTGACGGCGCGCGGCGGCGGCGTCGGCTACACGGGCGGGGCCGTCCCCGTCGAGGGCGGCATCGTCGTCGGCACAGACCGGATGAACCACGTCAAGGAGGTCAGCGTCGAGAACCTCTACGTCGTCACCGAGCCGGGCGTGACGACCTACGCGCTGCAACAGGCCGTCGAGACGGTCGGCCTCTTTTACCCGCCCGACCCCGCCTCCTACAAGAACTCTTACATCGGCGGCAACATCGCCGAGAACGCCGGCGGCATCCGCTCCGCGAAGTACGGCGTGACGAAGCACTACGTGCTCGGCCTCGAAGTCGTGCTGCCGACGGGCGAGATCATCCGGACGGGAGGCCGCGTGAGCAAGAACGTCGTCGGCTTCGACCTGACGGGCCTCATCTGCGGCTCGGAAGGGATGCTCGGCATCATCACCGAGGCGACTCTGAAACTGCTGCCGCTCCCCGAGGCGACGCGGACGGTGCGCGCCACCTTCAAGACGATGCAAGCGGCCTGCGCCTGCCCCGCGGCCTTCACGCGCGCGCGCATCACGCCGGTCGCCGTCGAAGTCTTAGACCGCAACTCGATCCGCGCCGTCGAGTCGGAGTTCGCCTTCGGCATTGACCCGGAGGCGGGCGCGCTCCTTCTGGTCTCGGTTGACGGCGGGCGCGAGGAGGTCGAGCGCGCGGCGCGCGTCGTCGAAGAGGTTGTGAAAGCCTCAGGCGGCTACGACGTGCTGCGCTCCGAGACGCGCGAGGAGGAAGACAAGCTCTGGGACGTGCGCCGCGCGCTCTCGCCCGCGATCAAGAAGTTCGGAACGCTGAAGTTCAACGAGGACGTGGTCGTGCCGCGCTCGCGCGTGCCGGAGCTGATCGCGCGCGTCGAGGAGATCGGGCGGCGTTACGACACCTTCGTCGTCAACTTCGGGCACCTCGGCGACGGCAACATCCACGTCAACTTCATGTGCGAGCGCACAGACCCTTTGGCCGTCGCTCGCGCGCGCCAGGCCGTCGGCGAGACCTTCGCCGCCGCCGTGAACTTAGGCGGCACCATCAGTGGGGAGCACGGCATCGGCTACGTCAAAGCGCCCTACCTCTCGATGGCCCTCGGCGGCGCGACCATCGAGACGATGCGCCGCATCAAGCGCGCGCTCGACCCCCAGGGAATTCTCAACCCCGGCAAGGTTTTTATGAGTGATAAGTGATGAGTGATAAGTGATAAGAAAAGCCGCCGCAGTTTCTTATCACTTATCACTTATCACTTATCACTGCTCTTATGCTCAGCGTTCTTCTCGAACTCCAGCGGCTGAAGCGGCTCGACCGGACGGGCTGGGTCTTGCGCGGCCTGCCGCCGGGCGCGGAGTCCGTGGCGGCGCACAGTTACGGCGTGGCGCTGGCGGCGATGATGCTGGCCGACGAGTGCGCGGCGCGCGGCGTCGAGCTGGACGCGGAGCGCGTTGTCAGGCTCGCGCTGCTGCACGACCTACAGGAGACGCGCACGGGCGACCTGCCGCGCACCGTCGCCGACTACTACGGCGTTGACGCGCGCAGGCGTGCCGAGCGCGCGGCCTTCGACGACGTGATGCGCGGCGCGGGCGAGCGGCACTCGGCGCACTACGCGGCGCTTCACGAAGACTACGAGGAGCGCGCGAGCCTTGAGGCGCGTCTGGTGAAGGCGGCGGACGTGATTGACCTGCTCGCGCAGGCACTCGCCTTCGAGCGCGCCGGTGCGCGCGGGCTGGACGAGTTCTGGGAGGGCGCTGAAGGGCGCGACTTCGGACTTGAAGGCGCGAGCCGCGAGGTCGTGCGCGAGACGGTCGCCGCGCTCGTGCGCGCCCGCGGTGAGATCAATACGATAGTCAGTAGTCAGTAGCCAGCAGAAAAGCCTTCGCTGGCGAGAAGCCC
>JALZHC010000102.1 GCA_030914105.1 Acidobacteriota bacterium | reverse complement strand
ATCCTCACCTCCATGTCGGAGCCGCGACCGAGCCGCATCACGTCGCGGTCAATCTTGAAGTTCTGGAGATGCCCCTTGGCGCTGTTGACCAGCTCGATGTAGGGGCCGGTGGGCGTCGAAGGAGTCGGCGTCGCGGGCTGCGGCCTGACGTTCTGCGGGACGGGCGCGGGCTGAGGCGGCGTGTTTGGTTGTGGCTGCGGCTGAGGGTTTGGTTGTGGGTTTGGTTGCGGTTGCGGTTGAGGCTGCGGCTTCGGTTGAGGTTGAACGGCGGGCGACTGCTCGACGCGGACGAGGCGGATGGCTGGGCCGCCCGTGCCGAACTGCATGAGCGAGCCGGCGCGCACTTCGGTCGGCTGCGTGATGCGGCGACCGTCAACGTATGTGCCGTGGCTCGAACCGAGGTCTTCGAGCACGCAGCGCCCGTTCTCCGAGCGGAGCTCGGCGTGGCGGCGCGAGACCATAGACCACGCGGGGTGGTCGAAAATCATCTGGCACTCGGCCTTGTCGCGCCCGATTCGGATGACCGCGCGCTCGATGCCGTGTTCGGGCTGCAACTGCCCGCCGCGCTCCTCCGCGATGAAGATCTTCATACGTCACCTTTGAGTGGAATAGAAGGCCCTGGGAGCGGCGACCCCGCAGCCGCGGGTCTGTCCCGACGCGCCTGGCAAAGCCCCCGAAAAATTTCGTGAAGGCGCTTGGCCGAAGGAAAGATATGAAACAGCAGTGAGTGGCGCGGCAGCCTTTTCGCGCGACGGATACTATCCGAGAGAGCCAAATCCGTCAATCAGCAATCAAGAGACGCGCCGCCATCAAGAGGCGCGCGCGCCGCGCCTTCATCAAGAGGCGCGCGCCGACGCGCCGACGAACGAAGGCTCGACGAGAGAACGCATCACCCGCGCCGCCTCCGTGAGCGCCATCTCGCCCGGCGCGTAGGCGACGCCCAGCCTCACCATCTTCAACACGTCAAGCCTCTCCGTCCCGCGGAAGACCATCGCGGGTGCGTAGGCCGCGGGGCGGAAGCCGAGCGTGTGAAGCATCCTCTGAAGCCGCGGCGCGTAGGCCGAGACGTTCAGCTCGACGAGTTCCGCGCCCGCCTCCTCGCCCGCGCGCACGACGGCCTCGCAGAGAGAGAGCCAGACGCCCTCGCCCTCGCCGATCAGCTCCTGACCTTTGAGCAGCCGGTTCCTCTCGTCGAAGCTGAAGCCGACCGCGCCGACGGGCACGCGGCCCGCGTCGCGCGCGACGAGGTATTGCGCCTTGCCGCGGACTTGCGAGAAGCCTTCGGCCAGAGAGACGTTGCCGAACAGCAAAGGCTCTACCAGCCGCCCGTGCGGAATCCTCATCAGAGGCCCGACCGACTCGCGGTCTAAAGGAGAGACCGCGACCGACGCGCTCGTCGGCGTCTGTCGAGAATCTCCGACCGCGGCGAACTGTGCCGCGTCTTCGACCGCGACGACGTTGTCGGGCAGCCCCATCCCGCGCAGGACGAAGCGGGCGAGCGGCGCGACTTCGGGAATCAAGCGCGGTGGCACTTTCGTCCTGAGAAACTGCCCATCGCCGTGCAGCTTCGCATACAAGACCTGGCTCTCTCTCCGCCCCTCGACGACGTGATACATCGGGACGAATCCGTTGATCGCGAAGCCGCCCTGCTCGACCAGCTCCTGCGTGATGGAGTGGGCCGTGCGCGCCTCGCCGACGGCGAATTCAAGCATGTTCTCGGCGACGTTGAAGAGCGCCGTCAGAATCCGCCGGCCCAGCCCCATGTGGCCGAACTCCGGGCGCACCACGAGCCGCGCCATCTCGCCGGCCTTGTCAACCTGCCCGCCCTCGTTGAGTATGACCGACCCGCTCGCCAACACGCGCCCGTCCTGCACAAGGACGAGGCAGATGATCTGTTCGCTGTGGATGCTCCGCTTGACCCACGTGCCATCGTATACGTCGGGGAAGGCGTAGCCGTCGCCGTAGTTGAGACGGAACAGCTCGGCGATGGCCGGGATGTCCTGCTCGCCCGCGAGCCGGATCAGAGGGTCTCTCTGCCCGTACCTGATGCTCCCGTAAGCCCTGAACAGCGGATCCATTTCCCCTCCCCTTAAACGCACGCCGCCCGCGGCGCGGCTGGCGGCAGCGCCGGCCCGTTTGCTGGAGGCCGCGCGCCGCCGTCGCCGTCGAAAGTCAGCTTTGAAGCAGTCGCGCCGAAGGCACGGCGCGCTCGCGGCGCGCGTCAGCGCCGTGGCAGAGACTTCAGGAAGCCTTCCACGTCGGGCGGGTCGCCCGTGATCGTGCCGTAGTTGTAGACGGTGACGTGCTGTCCGGGGTTCTTGCCGCGGAGCGTCTTCTTGTAGATGACTGCGGGGATGCTGCTGTCAATGATCGTCACCTCGCAGTCCCGGCGGTAGCCGGTCTGGATTGCGCCCGTGCTGCGCGAGATGTAGTCGCCCGACGGCACGTCTGTGTAGCGCAGCACGACGACCGTCCCGACCTGATCCAGAGAGTCGGCCTCGTTCGACTTCATCGAATACTTGGTCTCCTTCTTCTTGGTCGAATAGTCTTCGGTCGTGTCGCCGCTGACGACCACCTGCTTGCCCTTGATGTAGGGCTGCGTGAGGTGTGCGGGCGGCGGCGTCTGCGCCAGGTTCAAGGCGTAGTTGACCGCCTGCTGCTTCTTCTCCTCGACCCGGCGCTGCTGGGTCGCGCGGTCGCGCGCCTCTTCGTCGGCGACGCGCTGGCGCTCCGCCGCGTTCTGGTTCTCGACCGCCATCTCGTTGCGCGAGATGCAGCCTCGAATCTGCCCGATGACCGAGCAGAGGATGAAGAGGCCGATGATGATGAGGCCCAGGATGCAGCCGCCTTCGTTCCTGCCCTCTTGCCGTCGCCAGCGCGGCGACGTGTGTTGTTGTGGGTTAGTGTTCATGGCCGGCCTTTCTCAGGTTCCGTGGGAGCAAGTTTCGGCGAGAGGGGCGACCCGCGCGACAGAACGCGGATTTCAACTCGCCGGCTGATAAGGCAATTGGAGCTTGAACGCGTCGCGCCCCTTCGGGAGGCGCGACCCTTTGGAAAACTGACTTCAGAGGATGTGCTTAGAAGACGAAGCCTGACTATCAGAACGCGCGCGCGGCAGCTCTTCCGCTTGACAGCCGCGCGCCGCAACCTATCCCGGCTGGCGGCCCGGCATTGTAGCCCGTCCCGCCGAATTTCGGAAGAAGCTTCCTCAAATATATGGCCTGACGCGAATATTCATTTCGGGCGCAGAGACGCGCGGGCAGGCACGCCCTCTTCCGGATGAGCATGCGGATGAGCGTGCGAGGCCGCGGACGGCAACCTCGTCGGTAGACGTGGCGCGGCCTTTGTGTGCCTGGGGCGGGGCCGGTAGAATGTGCCGGCAGTACCGTAGAGCTTACCGGCAGTATCTTCGACCCGCGGGTCGCAAACACTTCTGCTCTGGAAGAAACTCTGACGAAGGTGATTAGCGGATGATGATAAAGAGCACTCGCACCGTGAAACTGTTCGTGACCGGCGTTGCCGTCCTGACGTTGCTCCTCGCGCGGGCGTCGGCGCAGACTCCGGCTCCGCCCTCGACCTTGCAGAGTGAGTCGCCGCAGAAGTTCGCGCCGACCGACTACGGCTTCGACTACACGAGGCGCGAAGTGATGATCCCGATGCGCGACGGCGTGCGTCTGCACACCGTCATCCTCGTGCCCAAAGGCGCACGCCGCGCCCCCATCCTTCTGACGCGCACGCCCTACGATGCCACCGCGCTCACGAGCCACAGCTACAGCTCGCACCTCGGCCCAAGCCTTCAGGGCTACGACAACGCGACCGACGTGATCGTCGAGGGCGGCTACATACGCGTCGTGCAGGACGTGCGCGGCAAGTACGGCTCCGAGGGCGACTACGTGATGAACCGCCCCCTTCGCGGGCCGCTCAACCCGACGACCGTGGACCACGCGACCGACACCTACGACACGATTGACTGGCTCGTGAAGAACATCCCTGAAACGAACGGGCGCGTCGGCATCCTCGGCATCTCCTACGACGGCTTCCTCCCGCTGATGGCCCTCGTCAATCCCCACCCGGCGCTCAAGGTCTCGGTGCCGATGAACCCGATGGTTGACGGCTGGATGGGCGACGACTGGTTCCACAACGGCGCGTTCCGCGAGGAGAACATGTCATACATCTACGAGCAGGAGGCGACGCGCGACAACTCTGCACACTGGTGGAGTTCGACCTTCGACGACTACGACATGTTCATGGAGGCCGGCTCGGCGGGCGAGCTGGGACGCAGGCGCGGACTAGAGCAGGTCGGCTTCTGGCGCAAGATTCTGGAGCACCCGTCTTACGACGCGTGGTGGCGCGAGCAGGCGATGGACAAGATTCTCGCCGCGCAGCCTTTGAAAGTTCCCGTCATGCTCGTCCACAGCCTCTGGGATCAGGAGGACATCTACGGCGCGCCCGCCGTCTACCGCGCCATCGAGCCGAAAGACACCGGAAACGACCGAGTCTTTCTCGTCCTCGGCCCCTGGCATCACGGGCAGGAGATACGCGACGGCAGCTCGCTCGGCGCGATTCGCTTCGACAGCGACACGGCCGCCTACTTCCGTCGAGAGATTCTGCGCCCCTTCCTCGATCACTACCTGAAAGACGGCGAGCCGAAGATGGACGTTGCGCCCGTCACGGCCTTCGAGACGGGGACGAACACCTGGCGACGCCTCAATGCCTGGCCCGCGGGCTGCGCGCGCGGCTGCGCGATTAAGCCGACGCCGCTCTACCTCGACGCTAATCTCAAGGCCGGCTTCGACGCGCCGAAGTCCGGCGACGCCGCTTACGACGAGTACGTCTCCGACCCCTCGAAGCCCGTGCCCTATCGCGCGCGTCCCGCGCGTCCCTCGTATGCTTCGGACAGCACCTGGAGCCGCTGGCTCGTGGACGACCAGCGCGAATCGTCGGGCCGACCGGACGTGCTCGCCTTCGTCTCCGACGTTCTGACCGAGCCGGTCAAGATCAGCGGCCAACCCGTCGCCAACCTCTTCGCCTCGACTTCGGGGACGGACTCCGACTGGGTCGTCAAGCTCATAGACGTGTACCCGGACGAGGTCGCAGACCAGCCCGCGCTGGGCGGCTATCAACTGATGGTCGCGGCGGACATCTTCCGCGGGCGCTACCGTGAGAGCCTTGAGACGCCGAAAGCGATTGAGCCGGACAAGCCGCTGCTCTACCGCTTCGCGCTCCCGAACGCGAACCACGTCTTTCTGCCCGGCCACCGCATCATGGTGCAGGTGCAGTCGAGCTGGTTCCCGCTCTACGACCGCAACCCGCAGACCTTCGTCCCCAGCATCTTCTGGGCCAGGCCCGGCGACTACCGCAAGGCCACGCAGCGCGTCTACCACGCGCCCGGACACGCCAGCCTCGTCGAGCTGCCCCTGGTCACCTCGCGCTGACGCGAGGACTTCGGCGAAGGCGCTTCGGCGAGAGACCAGAGACCGCGGCGGGCCTTCAAACGTCAGCGCCTGACACGTCGCGCGCCGTTCCGCTCCGCAAAGCAGATAGCAGCAGCGACCTCTGTTTACGTCGCTGCTGCTATCTGCTTTAAACGATAGCGGGGGCGTGGCTTGAACACGCGACCTCGGGGTTATGAATCCCGCGCTCTAACCAGCTGAGCTACCCCGCCTGGAGGAAGAATTTTATTATAAGGGCTGACAGTTAAAGGTCAAGGAGGAGAGTTTGCGCGCGGCGGGCGGGAGCGCTTATCATCCTGGCCGTCGGCATTAACGTTTTGAAAGTGAGTTTTCGCAGATGAGCAATCTGGTGCACCGACCGCGGCGTCTGAGGCGGAGCGAGGGCGTAAGGTCGCTCGTGCGCGAGGCGCGTCTCGCCCGCGAGAATCTGATCCTGCCGCTGTTCGCGTGTCCGGGCGAGCGCGTGCGGCGCGAGGTCTCTTCGATGCCGGGCGTCTTCAACCTCTCGGTTGACGAGGTCGCGCGAGAGGCCGCCGCCGCCTTCGACGTGGGCGTGCCCGCCGTCATTCTCTTCGGGCTTCCCGAATCGAAGGACGAGACGGCGACGGGCGCATACGCCGCCCGCGGCATCGTGCAGGAGGCCATCCGCGCCGTGCGCCGCGCCGTCCCCGAAATGGTCGTCATCGCCGACACGTGCCTGTGCGAGTACACTTCGCACGGCCACTGCGGCGTCGTGCGCGAGGGCGAGGTCTTGAACGACGAATCCCTTGAGCTGATCGCGCGCACGGCTGTGAGCCAGGCCGAGGCGGGCGCCGACATCGTCGCGCCTTCGGCGATGATGGACGGGCAGGTCGGGGCGATACGCGAGGCTCTGGACGACGGCGGGCTCGAACACGTGGCCATCATGGCTTACGCCGTGAAGTACGCGTCGGCCTTCTACGGGCCGTTCCGCGAGGCCGCAGACAGCGCGCCCGCCTTCGGCGACCGGCGCGCATACCAGATGGACGCGGCCAACGCGCGCGAGGCCATGCGCGAAGCGGAACTCGACTATGCCGAGGGCGCGGACTTCCTGATGGTCAAGCCGGCTGTCGCCTACCTCGACATCCTGCGGATGGTGCGCGAGCGTTTTGACCTCCCGCTCGCCGCCTACCACGTCTCCGGCGAGTACGCGATGATTAAGGCCGCCGCCGAGCGCGGCTGGATTGACGAGAAGCGCGCGATGATGGAGACGCTCACCAGCATCCGCCGCGCCGGCGCCGACGTCATACTCACCTACTACGCCGTCGAGGCCGCGCGCGAGCTGAACCGGCGATAAGGCAAGCCGCCTTCGGCGGAAGGCAAAAGTAAAAAGGCAAAAGGCAAAAGAAGAAGACAAGAAGCGCGGCTCTCATCAATCATCCGATGATGAGGGCCGCGCTGTCTCTTATCTCTTAACTTTTGCCTTTTTACTTTTGCCTTCACTCGCGCGGGCCGATGAGGCGCATGAAGCCGATGATGGCGCAGAGCGCGCCGAGCGCGACGAAGAGGTTGAAGAAGGCGGCCATGCCGAGCACGCTCTCCGGGTTCTTCTCGTTCATGCCGTAGACGGCGAAGACGAACCACTGAATGTGGTAGAGCAGGAGGCAGACGGCGGAGACGGCGAACCAGCGCGGCGACTCGCCGTAGGCGCGCGCGCGCGCGAACCCCAGGACGGCGGCGATCAGCCAGCCGAGGCCGCCGATGACGAGCAGCCCCGCGGCCACCCAGGGGAAGTAAGCCGGGATGCGCATCTGCTCGCCCTGCAGGAGCGCGAGCGTGAAGGTCAGGGGCATCGGCAGAATCCTTTCCTCAAGCGTTCGGGTTCCGGCGCTCAAGAACGAGAAGCGCCGCGCGCGCCTTCACCCGCGTTCGGGCGCGCGCGACGCCTTCCGAAGTTCCTCGGCGCACTCGGCGTCGGGCCGCCCCCGACGCCGTGAGTCCGGAATCCGGGGCGCACGTCTTCAGCGCGTCGGCCTCCGGCTCGCTGAGTGAAGCGACCTCAAGCGGCCCCCTCATCACTGCGTGATGTGTATCTCCTCCTCCGCCCCGCTGTGGCGCAGGAAGACGGCGAGCACGCAAATGCACATCACGACGAAGCCCACGATGGCCATGATCAGGTTCTTCGTCGGGCCGTAGGCCCCCACGGGCGCGGCGAACAGGTAGAACTCGTAGATCGCGAAGGCGAGCGCGGCCAGTCCCACGACCACGAGCAGAACATCAACTAGGCTCTTCATCTTGAACCTCCAGCGTCCGTTGAGTTGGTAAAGTATCGGCTAAGATAAAGCCGGGAAAGCTTGTGCCAGAGAATCAGCCGGGCCTTCGGCTTCGCGTAAAACTGCACTGCACGGATTCGCCGCTATGTTAGCGCCCCCGCACGCCGGAAGCAAGGATTAAACACGACGGGGAGACTGAGGGACGGGGCGACGGGGGACAAGGCCACAGGAAGAGAATGAGACCTTCCCGGTGTGCTGGTTTTAGTCTCCCCGTCGCCCCGTCCCTTCATCCGCTCAGAGAATCACTCGCTTGTCCCCGGCGCGGCGCGTGACGCGCTCGCGGTCGAAGTATTCGAGGAGCGGGATGGCGTACTTGCGCGAGACGCCGGAGAGTTCCTTGAAGGCGGCCACGTCAATCAGCCGCTCCGGCTCGTGGCGCGAGGCGTAGTCGCGCAGGGCCGCGACGAGCCGCGCGAGCGCGTCGCGATGGAAGAAGAGGTCTTCGCGGACGCGCACAATCACGCCCGCGTCAATCAGTAGCTGAAGAAGCTTGCGCAGGTGTTCGCGGCGGCTGCCGCCGGAGGCGTCGGCGCGCGCGAAAGCCTCTTCGAGCGTCGGCGCTTCGAGCGCGGCCTCGCGGTAGATGGCTTCGAGCCGTTCGCGCAGCGCCGCGTCCGCGGGCGAAAGCTCAAGGCTGTGGCCGCGCGCGCGCACAAGCTCTCGCTCCGAGACGAGCCGGCCCTCGGCTTCTGCGCGCTGCAAGACGGCGCGGAACAGTTCCGGCGCGGCGCGCGCGAACACGCGCTCGCGCAGAGTCTCGCGCGCCATCCCGCGCGACAGAGGCTCGCGCCGGTGATGCGCCTCGACCTCCTCGACCGCCGCCCGCAGCAGTTGCTCGAAGACCTCGCGCGCGACCAGCACGCCTTCGGCCTCGACTATCGTCCCGCCCTTCCGCGACTCGTCCGCCTGCGCCTCTGACCTGCCGCCCGCGCGCGCAGCGATAGTGCTGCCCGCGAGCGCCTCCGCGATGGCCGCGTCGAGCACGCCGTCGCGCCAGCCCGTGCGC
>JALZHC010000607.1 GCA_030914105.1 Acidobacteriota bacterium | reverse complement strand
ACAGAGACTCCATCAGGTCGTTGATGAGCGTGCCCGACTCTTCGGCGGGCGCGCGCGCATCGCGCAGGCGCGGCTCGCGCAGGATGGTCGCTTGTCCGGCGCGCACGCGCTCGAACGCCGCGGCGCGCGCGGCTTCGCCCAGAGGATGCGTCTCTTCGTAGACGCCGCCGACGCGCTCCAAAGCGAGCGTGACGCGCCGCCCGTTCTCGCGCACGCCCGCGAGTCCGTCGCCGCGCCGCTCCATGACGAAGACGAGCCGGCGGCTGCCGCGACCGACGGCGACGACGCGACCGGGCACGACCTCACGGTCTAACCAGCGCATGAAGGCTTCACCGCGCGTGTGCGGCGCGCCTTCCAGGAGGCGCGAGCGCGCGCTCGCCAGACGCTCAAGCCCGCGCGCGACTTCCGCGGGCAGGTCGCAGCCGGCCTCTTCGAGTTTCAGACGCAAGCGCCGCTCGGCTTCGGCGCGCGCGTTGTGGAGGCGCGCGAGTTCCGCAGAGTCTTCGCGGCGCGCGAAGCTGCGCTCGGCGATGTCGCGCACCTGCGCGAAGGTTCCGTAGGCGTCGAGCAGGTTGAGGAGCGTCGTGTAGGTCGCGCGGAACTGACTTTCGAGCGGGTCGGGTTCGGCGTTCAGAAGCGCGGCGAGCTTCTGCGGGTTCTGATGAAGTCCGGGCGCGGCGACGACGAAGCCGACGCGGTCGCGCCCGCGTCTCCCTGCGCGTCCGGTCATCTGCTGAAGCTCAGACGCGGTTAACGGTCGCCAGCCGTGGCCCGTCCTCACATCAATGTTTTCAAGGACGACAGTCCGCGCTGGGAAATCGACGCCCGCGGCGACCGTGGCCGTGGCGAAGATGGCGTCGAGCAGGCCCGCGCTCATCAGTTGCTCGATGGCGAGCTTCCAGGCGGGCATGTGTCCGGCGTGATGCGAGGCGACGCCGCCGCGCAGAACTATGTCCCAGTGTCGGTGGCGGCGCATCTCCGGATACTGCTCGACGAGTCGTTCGAGCAGCGCTCGGCGCTCGTCGCGCCGCTCTCGATTGCCGCCGCCGCGGCGCGGCGCAAACGCCGCCTCTGCCGCGGCCTCGTCGCAGCGTCGACGCGTCGGCAGGAAGACGATTGCAGGCAGAAGGTCGTAAGAGCCGAGCGCGGCCAGAAGGATTGAAGGCGGCATTTCAGGCAGGCCGGGCCGGCGCGACTCGCCGGAGCCACCGCGACCCGAACGACCGAAGCGCATGTGCGAAGACTGGCGGTCGCTGCGTGCCGTCTGCATGAAGCGCGCGATTTCGGGGTTGAAGTAGCCGCGTTCGTCGAAGAGCGGCGTGAGTCCGCCGTCGGGGTAGAGGAAGGCCGCGCGCAAAGGCACGGGCCGCGCACCGGGCCGCGGGATGACGCGGCACGTGTGGCCGCGCACTTCGGCGATCCAGTCGGCGAACTCTTCGGCCCGCCCCACGGTAGCCGAGAGCAGGAGCATTCGGACGCGCGGCGGCGTGAGGATGATGGCTTCTTCCCAGACGTGGCCGCGCTCTTCGTCTGCGAGGTAGTGAGCTTCGTCGAGGACGACGAGGTCTGCGTTGACCTGCTGGCCGCCGCGCAGCGCGTCGAAGAGCTGGTTGCGGTAGACCTCGGTCGTGCCGACGATGAGCGGCGCGTCGGCGCGCTCCTTTCGGTCGCCCGTGAGGATGCCGACGTGCTCGGCTCCGAACTCGTCCGAGAACTCGTGGTACTTCGAGTTCGTGAGCGCCTTCAGAGGCGTCGTATACCAGGCGCGCTTGCCCTGGGCGAGGAGGCGTCGAATCTCCTCGCGCGCGATCCAGGTCTTGCCGCTGCCCGTCGGGGCCGTGACGAGCACGTCTTCCGTTTCGAGCGCGGCGAGTGCTTCCGTCTGGAAAGGGTCGGGCTTGAAGGGCGCGGGCGCGGGCGTGCCGATGCCTTCGAGGAGTTGTTGCAGGGGGCGCGTGCGCGCCTGCCGCGCGGCGACGCGCGAGGCCGCGTCGGCGGCGCTGGCCGAATGGTGCTGCGTCGCGGAGTCGCGCCGCGCGTGTTCGGGCGTGCGTCGCTGCCCGTCGTGGCCGCGCGCGCCGTCGCGCTCTTGCCGGGCGTCGTCGCGCCCGCGCGCGTCATCTTCTCCGCCTCGCCCGCGCCTTCCGGGCGGGCTGTGGCGGCGGTCACGATTGCCTCTGCGCGAGCGCGTCATGGGCAGGTATTCTAACCCACGCTCTTTGTGGAAAGCGCCCGCGGAATGGTAACTTTTGTGTGGATTTCGCAACGCCCGGAGGACATTAGGCGTCTAACTGTTTCGGGCTTCGGGCCGTTCGCGTCGAGCGGGGGCGGGTCTCATTTATGGCAGAGCTTTTCGACAGGTTTGAAATCAACCGCGCGCCACGCTGGCCCATGCTTTCGCGGCTTTTGGCGCTCTCGGTCGTGCTGCACGGGCTGTTCCTCGTCGCGGTCGCCTACGTGCCGACGCTGCGCGGCATTCTCGCCGTGGCGAGCGATGTCTCAGGTCTCAGGCTCGTGAGCAAGGACTATGACCCGACGCTCCTCGGCCAGCGCGCGACCATCATCAAGCTCCCGCCGCACGAAAAACTTTTCTACCCGCCCGACTACTTCGGCGCGCCCGAAGTGACCGAGACCGCGCCCTATGAACCGGCGCTCGTCCAGCAGTCCGCGCCGCCGCCGGTCTACTACAGGCCGCCGCGCCGCGCTTACGCGCCGCGCATTCTGCCGACGCCGACGCCCACGCCGACGCCCGAACTGGCGAAGGCGACGCCGACGCCGACGCCTTCGGCTGAGGATGAGAAGAAGAAGGCGCAGCAGGCCGAGCTTGACCGCATCGCCAAGGAGAACGGCGTCGAGCTGCTGCCGGAGGTCAATACCAGACCCTTCGAGGACATCGCGCAGAAGGGCAAGGAGCTGATCGACCAGGGCAAGCTCGACCTCAAGAACAGCACGCTCGACGTGACGGCCACCGCCGAGCGCAACGACGACGGCACGTTCAAGCCCGACTCGGTGCACATCCACTGGAACAGCGCCAGCGACGAGAACACCGCCGCGCTCGCGCAGCAGCTCGTCTCGGCCTTCAGCGATAGCAAGGTGCTCTCCCGGCTCAAGGGCGTGAAGGGCGTCCAGATGGCGCTCAAGCTCGACCAGCAGAGCGTCTCCGTCAAGCTGATGAGTGAGTTCCCTTCCGAAGACGACGCCGGCAAGTATGCGACGGGCTACGGCCTCCTGCTCGCCGCCACGCGCAAAAACCGGGAGGGGACGGAGGAGGGCGAGCTTTTCAACAATCTGAAGATTAGCAACGACGGCAAGCAGTTCATCATGTCCTTCGAGATGACGAAGGACGCCGCCGGCAAGATGATCACAGACATGCTCGCCAAGAAGGCCGCGAAGGAGAAGGAGGCGGCGGCGCAGAGCAAGAGTTGAGGCCGCGGGGC
>JALZHC010000101.1 GCA_030914105.1 Acidobacteriota bacterium | reverse complement strand
AGTCCGGGCTGCTGTCCCGTGACGAAGCGATCCATGAACATGCCCTGCCCGCCGAAGAGGATGTTGCGAAGGCCCTTGATGCGGACGTAGGAATAAGAGATGTGGTGCGAGGCGAGGAGGAAGGCATGCTCGCGCACGTCCAACTCCATGCCGGGATGCAGCGGCATGACGACCAGCTCGCCCGTCGCGTCGCGCGAGAAGGCGATGCGGCCCGGCCCGTAGGCGAGGCTGATGATGAAGGGCATCCCTGCGAGCGCGCGTTTAATGCCGCCCTGAAGCGGCATCACTCCCATCGGCGTGCGGTCGTCCTTCCAGAGCATGACGTGATGTTCGAAGTAGACGGCGTCGCCTTGGGCGAGGTTCAGCTCGGCGACGGGGACGATCTCGCCCTCGACCTGGCAGGTGCTTGAGCCGAAGTGAATCTCCGTCATGTCCTTGATGCGCGGAGCCTCGCGCCAGCCCGACTCGCTCACAAGGTTCTTGATGTCCAAAGGCGCGCCGCACGCGCGACACGAGAGCGCCGTCTTCTCGTTCATCGCCTGACACCAGTCGCAGCGTATGCGCTCTAAAGGGTTAGCCGCCGGGGCGTTCGCGACGTGCGGCGCTTCGACGCGGTGCGGCTCGTGCGTCGGCGGGTAAGCGACCGGCTCGGAAGGAGTGGCCGGCGCGGCGGGCTGATTGTACTGCTGGCCCGCGTGGCCGGTCGGCGCGTCATCGACCAGGCGCGTGCCGTCGAGTCCGCAGAAGACCTTCGTGTCGTCGAAGGCTCGGTTACACTTTGGACAGTGCTTCATTCACTCCTCCGAATCGCCTCAGTGCTCTCGCCGCGACACAGCCGAGAGAGCCTACGCCGCGGCGTCTCCGAACCAAGCCGGAGCGCCGCCGCCGGCAGCATAGGTTTATACCCGCGCGCGCCGCCACTGTCCACCCGCCTTCGCGCGGCACGCATTCTCAACTCGTCTTTCCGAAGGCCGCGCGTCGAAGAGCCGGCGCGCTCCGGAACGGTTTCTGAACATGAGCTGACGCGCGCCTGAATTCTCAAGCCGCCCGCCCCTTTCAGTTAACATTCTGCACACGAGTTGTTAACCCTCTGGTAACATCGCCTCAGTCGGCGCGACCCCCGAAAGCGCCGCCGAAGAAGTCCTGCCCCGGCTCACAACAGGTGCGCAGCCCGCGGGAAAGGAGGTTTGACGTGAGCGGCAACAATTCACGGAACGATTCGCCGTCGGCTGTTTTAAGAAGGTATCTGCCGTCGGCTGTTTCAGGAAGACGACGGCGGTCGTCCGCTTCGGTCGGACTCGCGACTTCGGTCGGACTCGCGACGCGCGCGCACGCCGTCTGCCTCTCGACGCTCACGCTCGCGCTCTGCCTCACGTCGCTCGCGCTCTGCCTCGCGCCGCGCGTGCGCGCCGCCTCCGACGCTTCGCCGGGGATAGTCTGCCGGCACGAACTCTCCGGCGCACGCCGCCGCGAGGTCGCCGCGCGCCTGCGCGAGATCACGGGCTGGGACGGGCTACAGTTCGACGGCGGCGGCGTGCTGCGCTTCGGCGAAGGCGTCGCCCGCTTCGGCTCGCAGACGGCGCGCGAGCTTCTTGAGAGGGCCGCGCGCGGCGGCAAACTGATTGTGCTTGAGGACGCAAGCGGCCGCGCCGAGGTCGTCTTCAGCCGCGTCGTGCCCGGTCGCTGGACGCGCGGCGAAGAGGGCCGCCCGCCCGCCTTCGTCGTGCAGATAGACTTCGCGGACTTCGAGCGCGTGCGCGGCGACCGCGAGGCGCTTGCCTCCTTCAACGTCGGCTGGGCCGTGATGCACGAGGTCTCGCACGTCGTCAATGACTCAGTGGACGCCGAGAGGCCGGGCGACGTGGGCGAGTGCGAGGAACTCGTCAACCGTATGCGCCGCGAGTGCGGGCTGGCCGAGCGCGCAGAGTATCACTACCGGCTGCTGCCCGGCGTCGAGCGCGAGGAGTTCAAGACGCGCTACGTCCGCCTCGCTTTCGAGCGGCAGGACGCCTCGACGAGCAAGAAGCGCCGGCTCTGGCTCATGTGGGACGCGGATGCCGTCGGCGGCCTCGACTCGGAAAAGTAAAAAGGCAAAAGGCAAAAGAAGGAGGATGGCAGACAGCGTCGCTCTCATCATCGGTTGATGATGAGAGGCCGCGTTTGCGGCCTCCCTTCTTTTGCCTTTTTACTTTTACCTTCCGCCGAAGGCGGCTTGCCTTTCACGCGGCTAGTCGCGACCGTTGAGCGCGTAGGCGAGCAGGCGCTCGCCCTTCGCTGTGTAGAGCAGGCCCGTCACCTCGTCGCTGATGAAGCGCGCGTCCGGGTCGCTCAGGCCGACGGCGCGCGCCGCCTCGCCCGTGTTGACGTTGACGCCGACGAGGCCGCGACCGCCGCCGCGCAGCTCCGTGTAGAAGTACATCCACTGACCCTGCAACTCGGCGAGGCGGCGTCGGCGCATGAGGAAGCGCGAGAGCCTGTCGAGTTGTCGCGCGGGGTCGAGACGGTCGAGCAGACGATCCTCCACGTCAACGGAAGGGCGCGGCGCGCTCGGCAGGGACGGACGCGGCGCGCTCGGAAGTCGCGGCGCGGAGGCCAGGCGCGCACGCGAGAGGACGCCGAAGGTCGAGAACTGTTGGCGCAGGTAGTCGCGCGCGTAGTCTCGCGCACGGTTTTCGGCGAGCGTGGTCAGACCGGGAAGCGTCGCGTGCGCGGCGAGTCCAGACCAGCGGAGGCTGCCCAGCGTGCCGAGCAGTTGCGCGCCGCGGAAGACGGTCGAGGCCGCGCCGCCGTAGCGGAAGTAGAGCGAGGCCGCGCGCGCCGCGACCGCGGCGACCGTGCGCAAGATGCCGCGGCCCGGCGGGTCGTGCCGCTCGCGCCAGAGTTCGCGCCCTCGCGCCGGGTCGAAGGCGGCCAGCTCGTTCGTCCCGCCGACGACGACTTCGCCGCCCTCGTTGACGAGCACGAAGGCCGCGCGCTCGACGTGATGCGAGACCTTCAGACGCCGCTTGCCCGTGGCCGAGTCGAGGAAAAAGAGGTCGTCCGCGTCTGCGACGACGACCGTCGAGGGGTCTGGGAGCGCGATGTTGGTGACGCCCTTATCCGCGCCCTTGTAACGCCACAGAACCTTGCCGCTCGCCGACTCGACGGCGCTCACGCCGAAGGGGCCGCGCGCGACCGCGTCGCCGTCCGCAAGACGCGTGAACTGTCCGCCCGTCCTCACGTAGAGCACGCCGCCGGCGAGGATCATCTCCGGCGTTACTCCCAGGTCTTTCGACTCCCAAGCGGTGTCGCCGTCCGCGCGCGAGACTGCGCGGACGTGGCCGCGGCCAGAGATGTAGACGTTGCGCTCGTCGGCGAGCGGGTCGGCGTCTGTGAGTGCGAGGCCGTCTTCGTTGACGTGGAATTTTTCGCGCCGCCGCTCGCGGCCCGTCTGCGCGTCGAGCGAGGTGACGCCCTCATAAAAAAGATAGAGCCGACCGTCGAGGAAGGCGGGCGGGCGGTAGTTGTCGAGCGTGTAGTCAACGTCGTCGCCCTCGCCGTCGCCTCCGCCGAGCGCGGGCATCATCTCGATCTCGCTCTCCAGCTCGCGGTGCCACAGCTCCTCGCCCGCCGCGAGGTCGAAGACGTGGACGACCGGCTTCTTCTTGAAGCCTTCGCGCGCCCGACCGTGGGCATCGCGCACAAGCACCGCGGCGAGCAGATGAGTTTCGGGGTCGAAGGCCGTCTGCATGAGGGAGCCGCGCACCTTGTCGCTGCGCCAGAGGTGGTCGCCCGTCATGATGTCTGCGGCTTCGAGGCGGGTCTTGCCGCCGCTCTCAAGGGTTAAGAGCAGAACGTCCGTGCCGGGCACTGCCGCCACGTCGGTCTCGTCGAGGCGCGCGTTCTTCAGACGCCAGAGCACGTCGCCCGTCTCGCCGTCCAAGCCGTAGAGAGACTTCTCCGTGCCGACGACGAGCACGCCCACTTCCGTCGCCTGGTAGAAGCGGACGCGCCCGTCGAACTTCGCAGACCACTGCGGCGAGTCCGAGGCCGGAGACGTTGAGGCTGACGAAGAGCGCGGCGACGCCGGATGTGTTGATGACGACGCGCCGCCCGCGCCGCCGCCGCAGAGAAGCAGCGCGGCGGCCAGCAGAAGCGGCACGCGCTTCAGAAGCGGGACGCGACGGCGCGCCGCGGGGCCGAAGCGTTTATGCGTCGAGGCCGTCACGCCTTCGAGACTACCTTATCGCGCGACCGGCCCGCAAACTTGCTCTGCCGGCGGCAGCGAGGTTTAGAGTTCAAGCTTTGGCTTGTGCTCTCGGAGAGCGCCGGCCTGAAAGCTGAACTCTAAACCGCCCTGCCAATCATCGGCGGCGTGTGTTTCAGTCTCACGCGATAGCCGGCGGCGGCAGAGGGACTGTGAGTCCGTGCCGCAGCGCGACCTTGAGGATGTTCTCTAAATCCGACGCGCCGGAGGTCTCGCGGTCAATGTCTGCGAAGAACTCGGACGCGCCGGCGGGGCTTGTGACGACGATGAAGCGCGCGCCTTCGGAGAGCACGCGGTAGGCGTGCGTCAGGCCGGCTGGGATGTTGATGAAGCAGCCGGGCGTCGCGTTGAGCTTCCGGTCGCCAAAGGTCACCTCGACCTCGCCTTCGAGCAGCACGTAGGCCTCGCTCCAGGGGTGCGAGTGCGGCGGCGGCCCCGAAGCGTGCGGCCCCGACAGCTCGAATATCTCGTAGGCCCCGCCCGTGTCGCGCCCCGCGGCGAGCACCCTGACACTGTCTTCGACCACGCGCAAAACCGCGCCCTCGTCCGACCCCGCGAAGATTGGTTCTCCGTTCATCAGTCTCATCCTCCGGAAGAATCTTTGGCTGCGCCTTGTCGGTAGAATTACGCGAAGCCTCGCGCGCACGGATTCAACGCGGGCGACTTAAACAACTCGGCGCGGCTCGCCTTGAAACGTTCGTCCGCGTCTCCGCATTAGTTGTTAGAGGGGATGGACGTTCGCGCGCGGCCACGTCTCGCGCCGTGCGCGCGGGAATCGTCTCTGCCTGTGGGCCGGACGCGTCCGTCTTTGACAATCGCCGCCGCCGCAAATAGCATTCAAGCCTCCATCCCCGAAGGGTCAGGCCGAACAACTATGGACGAAGAGAGCCGCTCCGGCACAGCCGAGCCAGGACGGCGCTGCCCCTGGTGTGGCACGCTGCTCGGCGAAGAGGAGGCGCGCCGCGCGCGCCGGCCCGCCTGTAATAGGTGCGCCCGCCTGCTCGCGGGGGCCGGACTGTCAGACGCGCAGATATTCGGCCCACACCCCGAAGTCCCTGAAGACCCCGCCGAAGGCGACTGACCGAAGGATGATGACCCTTCACGTAGCCGCCGACATCTGCTAACATTTACTCGCCGCATCACAGAACAGTGCCGACGTATTCTCACACCCGGCCCTGTCTATTTTTGTCTGTGCTGCTCGGCGGGAGCGCACCTCGCGGAAAGGTTGTGGGGTGGTCATGCGGCAGTTAAGGGCATACGGCATCTACAATCTTCCGGGTGTCAAACGCCCGGTCTTCGCCGTGCCCGCCGAAGGCGGCTACCTTCTCTACGATTCGCTGCTCGGCGAAGCCCTCCCCCCCCGGTTCGAGGTCAAGCCGGACGGGCGCGTCACAAACTGGCACGGCGACGAGATGAGCGTGCGGGTCGAAGAGTTCCAGGACACGGGCCAGACCTACATGCCGAGCGCCTGAAGGCGCGGCCTCGCGGAAACCACACTTGAGTTGGCGTGAGGCCGAACGATTCTATCCGCGAAGCCCGCCTGAAATTCTTTTCGTGCCGCCGGGCGGGTCGTTTATACTTCCGGCCAACCCGGCTTCGACAAGGAGGAGTTATGAGAAAAGTTCTTCTGGGCTGCGTCCTCTTAATCACGTCCGCCGCCGCCGCGCTCGCGTAAGCGCAAGGGCCGAGCGTCACGATGCTCCCTAAACCGATACCCGACCGCGCGTCGCCCGACGACGTGAAGTCTTACAGCCGCACGCTGACGGGCAAGGTCTCGGAGGTCTCGGACGGCGGCAAGGCTATCGTCGTCCGCCTGTCTGACGGAACGCGCTCGAAATATTTCATCAGCGACAGGACGCGCCTGAGGGCCGACAGGGAGACGGCGCTCGCCGGCAGGAAAGACCTGACGCTGGCCGACTACCAGCCGGGCCAGACCGTCACGCTCACGCTGCGCAACTCCGACCGGCAGGTGCTCGAAGTCCGCCTCCGCCGCGCCAAGGACTAGCGCCGCGCGAAGAACTAGCGGCGGCGTCGAGCGTCCGAGCCGAGGGCGACCGCAGCTCCGATGCCGGGCAGGCTTCGCTTTATCAAGAGCGCGGCGAGCGCCGCACGCGCTGTCGCCCGCGTAAGTCAGAGCTGCCGGCCCGCGCCGGAGGGGTACGCCGATCAGGTTTGGAATACCTGGAAGTAACGTGCTGGGCGGACTTCCCGCCCTTGGCGTCTTCCGCGGCCTTAACCAGCCGGCGCACTTCGTCAACTATCTCGTCATCCACGCTGCCTTGAAAGACCGTGACCGAATACAACTGAATACACGAACGTGACGCGCCCTCCGGCGCGTTCTGCTTCCGCGACGCCGGCCCCGCCGACGCTAACCCGCCTCGAACCAAAGTCACACTCGACGCGCGCGGACGCGCGGCTCGGTTAGGGCACAACGCTGAACGGCTCCTCGCGTCGAAGGAGCTTGCCGTTCGTCGTGTCGGTGGCCTCGACGAGGACGGTGTACTTGCCGGGTCTGAGCGGCGCGAGGCTGACGAACTTCGCGAAAGTCAGGTGCTCGACGGGCGCGGGCGAAGCCTCGTTCAACTCGTAGCCGAAAGGCTTCACCACGTCCTTGCCTTCGGCCAGCAGCCTCAGTTTCACTTTCACCAGCGGCTTGCCCGTCCCCGCGACCACGCCCGCGTTGTAGAGCCGGAAGAAGATGATGAGGTTGTCGGCGGCCTTGAACTCCCTGCCCGGCGACGGGCGGATGGCAGCCCCGGCGTGGCTCAGCACGTCGCCCGTCGATGCGTCCTGCGGCCCCGCGGCCTCCACGTGGCGGCTGAGCACCACGCCGCTCGTCGAGAACTCGGCGTCCGGCTCCGGCAACGTCAGCCTCTCCCTCTTCGCGGCCAACTTCCCCGAAAGCTTGTCGCGGACGATCAGGTCAACGTCGTAGTCGCCGGGCGCGAGTTCGAGGTCTTGCCGGAGGAAGAGGTTGTCGGCGAGCATCAACTGATACTGCCGCTCGTCGAGCGCGATCTGGAAACTCCCGCCGAGGCGCGAGGCGACGCGCTCGCTGCCCGCCGCGCGGATGACGCCGAGCACTTCAAACTCTATCTGCCGCTTGTCGCCCTTCGGCTCGAACTTCATCGCGCCGGGAGAAATCTCGAAGGAGAGAGGAACGACGTAGCCGCCGCCCGCGGCCCTGAAGGGACTCAGGCGCACGAAGAGCGGCATCGAGGACTGCGCCGCGGCCGCCGCGAACGAGGCCAGAAGCTTCTTGTCCTCCGGCGAGAAGAAGACCGCGTTGTCGTGCGAGATGGCGTAGAAGCCTGGGCGCGAGACGACCTGCGTGTCCGGCCTTCGGACTTCGATCTTGAGCTTGCGGAAACTTCCGTCGAAGTTCGCGTCGGTGCTGTGGTAGCCGAGCGTGTAGCGCGCGCGCACCTCTTCGTCCACGCGCTCCAGGCCCTTCGCGATGTCGTTCGTGTTCTTGATGAGCTTGCCGCCCGTGTCGCCGGAGATGCGGTAGAGGATGTCGTAGTCGCGGCCCTGCCCTTCGTGCCTCACGTTGTCGAAGACGTTCTCGCCGGCCTGCGGCTTCATCCGGTCTTCAATCGGGTTCAGAGCCGAGACGCCCTCCATGAGCGTCGTCGGGATGTGCGAGCCGGACTGCGGCGCGCCGCCGCGCAGGCCCGCGGCGTCGATGATGTAGATGGTGACGTTGGCGCGGTTGGCGAGGTCAATGATGCTCTGCACCTGCCAGTCCTGCGTCTCGGAGGTGATGAAGCCCTGCGAGAAGAGCACTAAAGTCTTCTTGCCCGGCACGTCGCGCTGCGCCTCGCAGATGGCCGCCAGCGCCGCGAGGATGGGCCGCGACTGTTGCAGGCTCAACTGCGCCCGGAGCATCGTGAACTGTTCGAGCGCGCGCCGGGCCACCATCGCCGCAAGCTTCGCCTCCCGCGCCCCCTCGTCCGCCGCGGGGTCGCGCATCTCGGCGAGGCGCAGACTGTCCAGCTCGGTCTGCCGCGCCCCCACGCCTTCCGACACGCCGCCGCGCTCGGTCGTCTTGGAAGCAGCAGCCGAGGCGAAGGCCCTCTCCGCCGCCGCGAGCAGCTTCGCCTTGTCGCGCGTGAAGGGCTGGAGCAGTTGCAGCCCCGCCGTCACGTTGAATAAGGCGACCGCGTCGGTCTCGGCTATCCGCTCGCGGATGTACTTGAGCGTGCCCTCGCGCAGCGGCTTCAGGTTCTGCTGCTCGGTCGTCTGTCCGTCGAGCACGAGCGAGATGACGTTCTTCGCCTGCCACTGCGGCTCGTCCGAAGACTTCGGCGCGACGGGCCGCGCGGCCTCGGTTCCGCCGCCGAACGGCGGGTCGAAGAACTCAACCTTCTGGCGCACGCCGTTCTCGTAGACCTCGAAGTCTTCGGCCTTGAGGTCGTTGACGAAGTTCCCCTTCTTGTCCTTCACCGTCACGTCAATGTTGACGAGGTTCGAGCTGACCGTGACGACATCTTCCTTGCCCGCACCCTTCCGCGTCTCCTGCGAGCGTGCGCGCGGCCCGCAGAGGCAGAGCGAAAGGA
>JALZHC010000606.1 GCA_030914105.1 Acidobacteriota bacterium | reverse complement strand
GCTGGGGGTTAGGGATTGGGTGTTGGTTAAAAGCTCTGTCGTATCTTGAGCGCCCGACGCGGGCGTAGCTCAATTACTAGCCCCCAACCCCTAACCCCCAGCCCCCGCCTTCGGCTCGTGGCAACGCGCGGCGCGCGGGACGCACCAAAACAGTCTGACGGGGCGCTTGCGCAAAGGCGGAGCGCCCCGGCATACTATCGGCGCGGTGCGTTTCGAGCGATGATCCTTTCAAGCAGCTTCCCCGTCAATCTACGAAAAATCTTCTGCGCCATTGCGGCGGCCCTCTGCCTCTTCGCGGCGTCGGCGCGCGCGCAGTCGCAGCAGGAACAGGATGACACGGTCACGGTCAACACGAACCTCGTCATCCTCAACGTCGGGGTGGCCGACCGCAAGGGTCAGCCCGTGACAGACCTCTCGCGCGGCGACTTCAACGTCTACGAGGACGGCGTCAAGCAGTCAATCGTCAGCTTCGAGCCGGCGGCCTCGCCCTTCAGCCTCGTCCTCCTGCTCGACATGTCCGGCTCGACTCTGAACTTCCGCGCCACGCTCCAGCAGTCGGCCCTGCGCTTCATAGACTCGCTCGGCCCCGAAGACCGCGTCGAGGTCGTCGCCTTCAACGACCGTGTCGAGACGCTCCAGCACTTCACCACCGACCGCAAGAAGATCGGCTTCGCCATCACATACCTCGCCAAGGGCAAGGGCAACACTTATCTCTATAAGGCGCTCGACTACTCGCTCCGGCAGCTCGCCAAAGAGGGCAAGCGGCGCAAGGCCGTCGTGGTGTTGACCGACGGCCTCGACACAGACATGAGCAACCTCGACCGCCAGACGACCTCGGAGGCGAAGACCAACGAGGAGGCCGTCGCCACCGTCAAGCCCGACGCGGCTGCGGCCCTGCGCTCCGTGCTCGACGCGGCAGACCGGCAGGGCGTCACAATCTACCCGCTCGCGCTCCCCTCGGCAGACCCGAAGAACCTTCTGCCGCTCACGCCGCAGCAGGCCGCCATCTATACCGCCGCGCGCGCGCGTATGCAGAGCCTCGCCGACCGCACGGGCGGACGCCTGCACGAAATCCGCCGCCTCGAAGACATGGGCCGACTCTACGCCGAGGTCGCCGCCGATATGCGCACGCTCTACAGCATCGCCTACCAGTCAACAAACGCGCACACGCACGACGGCAAGTGGCGCGCAATCAACATCGAAGTCACGCGTGCCGACACCATCGCGCGCTCCCGCCCCGGCTACTACGCGCGCTGAACGGGCGGACAGCTAAAGAGGAACCAAAAGCTCTGAGGCACATGCACTCCAATGCCCTGTGCCCCCGCTTGACACCCCCGGCAGCCGCCCTTATATTTTTCATTACCACTTACCAACTGTTTCGCACCCGTAGCTCAGTTGGATAGAGCGTCTGACTACGAATCAGAAGGCCGGAAGTTCGAGTCTTCCCGGGTGCACCATAACTTCGCTGAGAGAGGCTGCACCATGGCCTCTCTTATTTTTTTCTACCTCTAATTTAACGAGGTGATAAATGGACATGGCAATCAACTCGTCGCCTGGGCTGAGCCACAAGGTATGTTCAAAATGTAAGGTCGAAAGGCCTGTCGAGGAGTTTAACTTTCGTAACCGCTCAACCGGTTTAAGACTGCCGTATTGCCGCGAGTGCGGAAAGAAATTCACCCAAAGCCACTACAGGCGAAACAAACGTCAATACATTGACCGGAGCATACGCGCGAAGGAAAGGCTGCGTGAATATGTACGGCAAGTGAAGTCACGTCCTTGCGCTGATTGCGGTATTCAGTACCCATACTATGTTATGGACTTCGATCACCGAGAAGGCGAGACAAAGATTTTCGAGATGAATCGCGTCAGCTACGTTTCGATGCGCGCTATCAAACAAGAGATTGAGAAGTGCGACGTGGTCTGCGCCAACTGCCACCGCGAGCGCACGTACCAACGGATAATGCGGAGAGTGGCGAACCGTCGCCTTTGAATACTCGCGCTCGTCGCAAGCTTTAAATCCCGACCCGCAAGTGCTTTAATACTTCCCATCCTGCCTATCCTGTCCATCCGTGTTTGAATTCGGTCGGGGCCGAAAACTGTGAACGCTGAGGAGAAGAGGCTTGAGGAGTCGCGCGGGCGGACGGCGCATTGGAAGCGCTGGGGGCCGTACCTCGCGGAGCGCGCGTGGGGGACTGTGCGCGAGGACTACTCGGCGGACGGCGAGGCCTGGGACTACCTGCCGCACGAGCAGGCGCGCTCGAAGGCTTACCGTTGGAACGAGGATGGCATCGCGGGCTTCTGCGACCGCCACCAGGAGATTTGCTTCTCGCTCGCCTTCTGGAACGGGCGCGACCCCATCCTGAAGGAGCGTCTGTTCGGCCTCACCTGCAACGAGGGCAACCACGGCGAGGACGTGAAGGAGTACTACTTCTATCTGGATTCCACGCCGACCCACTCCTACATGAAGTTCCTCTACAAGTACCCGCAAAGCGAGTTCCCTTACGCGCGGCTCGTCGAGGAGAGCCGGCGGCGCGGCAGGCACGACCCGGAGTTCGAGCTGCTCGACACGGGCGTCTTCGACGACGAACGCTACTTCGACATCTTCGTCGAGTACGCGAAGGCCGACGTGGAAGACTTGCTCGTCCGCATCAGCGTCGTCAACCGCGGCCCCGAAGAAGCCACGCTTCAACTGCTGCCGCACCTCTGGTTCCGCAACACCTGGAGTTGGGACGGCAGGCGCGAGCGCCCGCAACTGCGCCGCTGCGAAGCCCTGAAAGCGAAAGGCAGTGGCGACTCTTCTCAGGCGAGCGCGTCGGTCGTGGAGGTCGAGCACGACTATTACGACCAGCGCTACCTCTTCTGCGAGGGCGGGCCGGAGCTTCTCTTCACGGAGAACGAGACGAACACGCAGAGGCTTTATGGCGTGCCGAACGGCTCGTTCGTGAAGGACGGCATCGGTGACTGCGTCGTCCGCGGCGAGCGCGGCGCGGTCAACCCTGCGGGGCGCGGGACGAAGGCGGCGGCCGTGTACGTCCTGAGCGTCCCGGCGGGCGGCGAGCGCGTCGTGCGTCTGCGCTTCACAGAGGAGCCGCAGTCAACCGTCGACGAGGTCTTCGGCGAAGGCTTCGAGCGCATCTTCGAGAATCGCCGCCGAGAGGCCGAAGAGTTCTACGCGGGCGTCATCCCCGAACACTTAAGCCCGGACGCGCGCGGCGTCATGCG
Organism: Acidobacteriota bacterium; assembly: GCA_030914105.1. Taxonomy (GTDB): domain Bacteria; phylum Acidobacteriota; class Blastocatellia; order Pyrinomonadales; family Pyrinomonadaceae; genus QHXN01. Next base: position 217 of record JALZHC010000606.1, on the reverse strand, counting down.
GCAGGCGCTCGCCGGCCTTCTGTGGTCGAAGCAGTTCTACCACTACGTCGTCAAGCAGTGGCTCGAAGGCGACCCGGCGCAGCCTCCGCCTCCGCCCGAACGAAAGCGCGGGCGCAACAGCGAGTGGAAGCATCTCTACAGCGCCGACGTGCTCTCGATGCCGGACAAGTGGGAGTACCCCTGGTTCGCCGCTTGGGACTTGGCCTTTCATTGCGTG
>JALZHC010000605.1 GCA_030914105.1 Acidobacteriota bacterium | reverse complement strand
GCGCAGAGGCTCGATCTTTGTCTTCCTCAGCGCCCCCTCTGCGAACTCTGCGCCTCTGCGGTGAGGTCTTAGCTGCTTTAGGCTCAAGGATGAAGAGACCGCACCTACCGGCTACTGACTACTGGCTACCGGCTACTCTCCTGTTGTATCTTCCGTCGGTCTCCCGCGTTACCCAAAACCCCGCACGGAGGTCTCGAACGAGATGCGCGCCAAAGCCAAGTGCCGGACTCTCTCCCTGCTCGCGCTCGCACTCATCATGCAGACGACGCCCGCCGCGACGCAGACGCCGAACCCGAACGGAAACAACGTGACGAACGATAACGCCGCCGCGCGCGAGCTACACAAGCTCTTCGACGAAGAGTGGGAGTGGACGATGCGCGAGAACCCGACGTTCGCCTCGAACCTCGGCGACCGGCGCTACAACGACCGCTGGGAGGACGCGAGCCTCGAAAACGTCGAGCGCCAGCATGAGCACCAACTCGACACGCTCAAGCGCCTTCAGTCAATCCCGCGCGCGCGCCTCTCTCCCGCCGACCAGTTGAACTACGACCTCTTCAAGAAGGATTTGGCGGGCGACATCGAGGGCCACAAATTCAAGCTCTACCTGCTGCCCGTCAACCAGCGAGGCGGCATCCAGACCGCCGACGAGCTGACCGAGCTTCTGCGCTTCCAGACCGTCAAGGACTACGAGGACTGGATTGCGCGCATGCGTGCGCTTCCCCTCTACATGGATCAGACCATCGCGCTCATGCGCGAGGGCGTGCGCGAGCACATGCTCTGGCCGAAGGTGGTCGAGCAGAGAGTCGCCGCGCAGATAGAGAAGCAGCTGGTCGAACGCGCTGAAGACAGCCCCTTCTTCAAACCCTTCAGACAGTTCCCCGCCGACATCTCGGAAGCCGAACGCGCTCGCCTCGTGCGGGACGCGCGCGAGGCGGTCGCGCAATCGGTCGTCCCGGCTTATAAAAAGTTGAAGGACTATTTCGTCAAAGAGTACCTGCCTGCCTCGTTCGAACGGGTCGGCGTCTGGCAGTGGCCGAACGGGGCCGAGGCTTACGCCTTCCTCGCGCGCCGCTACACGACGACCGACATGACGCCCGAACAGATTCACCAGAAAGGTCTGAGCGAGGTTGCGCGCATACGCGCCGAGATGCAGAAGGTCATGGAGCAGGTCGGCTTCCGCGGCACGCTCAAAGAGTTCTTCCGGAAGCTACGCACGGACGAGCAGTTCTACTACAAGACCCCCGAAGACCTGCTCGAAGCCTACCGCGCCACGGCCAAGCGCATCGACCCGAACCTCGTCAAGGTCTTCAAGACTCTGCCGCGCCAGCCCTACGGCGTCACGCCCATCCCCGACGCGGTCGCGCCCGACACGACGACCGCCTACTACCAGCCCGGCGCGGCCGACGGCTCTCGCCCCGGCTTCTACTACGTCAACCTCTACAAGCCGGAGACGCGACCCAAGTGGGAGATGATGGCGCTCAGCCTGCACGAGTCCGTGCCCGGCCATCACCTCCAGATTGCGCGCGCGATGGAGCTGGGCGAGATACCTAAGTTCCGGCGCTACGGCGGCGGCTACACGGCGTTTGTCGAGGGCTGGGGACTCTACGCCGAAAGCTTAGGCGAAGAGATGGGCCTCTACGACGACCCCTACTCGAAGTTCGGCCAGCTCACCTACGAGATGTGGCGCGCCGTCCGCCTGGTCGTTGACACAGGCATGCACTTCTACAAGTGGGACAGGCAGAAGGCGATTGACTACTTCATGGAGAACGCCGCCAAGACCGAACTCGACGTGACCAACGAGATTGACCGCTACATCACCGATCCCGGCCAGGCGCTCGCCTACAAGATCGGCCAGCTCAAGTTCAAAGAGCTTCGCGCGCGCGCCCGACAACAGCTCGGCGAACGCTTCGACGTGCGCGAGTTTCACGACGTTGTGCTCGGCTCCGGCGCAGTCCCGCTCGACGTTCTGGAGCGGAACGTTGACGAGTGGATTGAAAAACAGAAGGCTCAGGCCGGAAGCGTTCAGCCCGCGCGGAAGCAGTGACGGAAAAAGCATTGTCCGACACCACGACCTTCGTCCCCGACCTGCTCTATACGGGCGGGCGCTTCGAGCGCGACGTGGGGCTGGCGTGCGACCGCAGCGGGCGCGTCGTCGCGCTCCTGCCGTTGGACGACCTGCGCGAATTGCTCGGCGGGGAGATACCTGAAGGCGAAGTGCTCAACGTCGCCCTGCCGGAGCGCGGCATTATCTTCGCAACCCGCTTCGTCCGACTGAAGGGGCGCGCGCTGCTGCCCGGCATGGTCAACGCGCACTCGCACGCCTTCCAGCGAGTCATACGCGGGCGCACCGAGTACCGCGGGGCGCAGGGCCGCGACTCCTTCTGGACCTGGCGCGAGGAGATGTACGAGGCCGCGTCGCGGCTCACGCCCGAAGATATCTACGACGCCTCGCGCATGGCCTTCCTTGAGATGGCGCTCGCGGGCATCACCTCGGTCGGAGAGTTCCACTACCTGCACCGCGCGCCCGAAGGCAAGGAGTACGAAGACCCGAACCTGCTCGCCAAACAGGTCGTGCGCGCGGCGCGCGACACCGGCCTTCGCATCGCGCTCCTGCGCGTCGCATACGAGCGCGCAGGCTTCCGACGCCCGCCGGACGAGCGGCAGCGACGCTTCATCGAACCCGACCCCGAAACCTTCATCCGCAACACCGACGCGCTCGCGCGCGAAGTGGCCGCACTCGCGCGCGTCGGCGTTGCGGATGTCGAATCGTCGTGCGGCGAAGCGTTCGACGTTAAAGCGTCCGGCGAAGAACCGCCGCACGACGCGCAGTTTGACGGCGGACTCGCGGGCAGTCGTTCGCAGTCAGGCAATCGTCCGGCGTCAGACAGTCGTCCGGCGTCGGCGTGGGTCGGCGTCGCGCCGCACAGCGTCCGCGCCGTGTCTTCCCGGTACCTGAGCGACGTGAACGCCTTTGCGAACGCGCGCGCGCTCGTCGTGCACATGCACGTCGCGGAGCAGCCCGCGGAGGTCGAGGCGTGCCGCGAAGAGACGGGCCGGACGCCCGTCGCGCTGCTCGCGGACGAGGGGGTGCTCGGCCCGAACTTCACAGCCGTCCACGCCGTCCACGTCACGCTCGAAGAGGTGCAGACTCTGGCCCGCGCGGGCGCGCGCGTCTGCGCCTGCCCGACGACGGAGCGCAACCTCGGCGACGGCATCGTGCCCGCCGACCTCTTCTTCGGCGCGGGCGTCCCCGTCGCCCTCGGCTCGGACAGCCACGCGCAGATTGACCTCCTCGAAGACGCGCGCGAACTCGAATACCACCTGCGTCTGAAGACCCTGCGGCGCAACGTCCTCGCGCCGACGCCGGGCGAGGCCGCGGGCGTGGGCGACGAAGACACGCGCGCCGACGACGAAGAGGCGCGCGCCGGCTCAGGCGAGACG
>JALZHC010000604.1 GCA_030914105.1 Acidobacteriota bacterium | reverse complement strand
CGGCAGCACGCCTTTAAGCATCAAGGGATAAAGAGAGGGGGCAAACTCAACTGCCAACCGCTCCCGCCGGGTGGCCCTCTTTGCATTTAACGGGGGCCGGGGCTAGGATGTCGGCGCGGGCCGTCGGGTCTGCGTGAAACTCTGAAGCAGCGAGTGAGGTCAAGCGAGATGAAATTTCCGGGCGGCATGAACATCCAGCAGATGATGAAGCAGGCGCAAGCCATGCAGGAGAAGATGCAGAAGGAGATGGAGGAGATGGTGGTTGACGCAACGGCCGGCGGCGGCGTCGTCACCGTCCAGATGCGCGGCACCAAGGAGGTCGAGTCAATCAAGATTGACCCCGAGGCCGTGCGTGACGGCGACGTGGAGATGCTCCAGGACCTCATCGTCGCCGCCGTCAACGAGGCGGGCCGCAAGGTTGACGAGGCCATGAAGTCCAAGCTCGGCGGCATGCTCCCGCCTGGCCTGATGTAAGGTTTTGGGTGCTGGGTTTTAGGTGTTAGGTTGAAAGGCGACTCCGCTTTTCACCCAAAACCCACCACCCAAAACCTAATACCTCTATGCTTGAGTACTCCGAACCCGTTACCAAGCTCATAGACGAGTTCAAGCGGCTGCCCGGCATCGGTCAGAAGACGGCGCAGCGGCTCGCCTTCCACGTCCTGCGGATGACCGAGGAGGACGTGGGGCGCTTCGTCGGGGCGCTGGAGGACGTGAAGCGCAAGATCGTGATGTGCACGGTCTGCAACAACCTCACGGACGTCGACCCGTGCCGCTTCTGCTCCTCGCCCGCGCGCGACCGCTCCATGATCTGCGTCGTCGAGGAGCCTTACAACCTCGTCGCCGTCGAGAAGACGCGCAGCTACAACGGCCTCTACCACGTGCTGCACGGCGCGCTCTCGCCCATCCGCGGCCTCGGCCCCGAAGACCTGCGCCTCTCGAACCTCCTGCCGCGCCTGCGCCCCGAACAGAACGGCGGCGTCGAGGTGCGCGAAGTCATCCTCGCCACCAACCCCAACACCGAGGGCGAAGCCACCGCAAGCTACGTCAGCCGGCTCTTGAAGCCCCTCGGCGTCCGCGTCACGCGCATCGCCATGGGCATGCCCGTCGGCTCAGACCTCGAATACGTTGACGAGGTGACGATGGACAAGGCGCTCGCCAACCGGCACGAAATTTAAGGCAAAAGGAAAAAGGCAAAAGAGAAGGCTGGCGGCGCTTGAAGAGAGAGTAGCTCTTCGCGCCAGAGCGCGTCCTCACTTTTGCCTTTTACCTTTTTACTTTTGCCTTCGCTTCTTCAGAAGCGCACGTGCTCGACGGGTGCTTCGCCGCTGCACTCGGCGCAGGCTTCGCCGTCGTCGTACCACTTGGCGTCGAACTCGACGAGCGAGAGGACAGGGATCGTGTCGCCGCCGGGGATTTCCAGATGGTCGGGTGCGCCTTTGAAGCGCACGATGACGCCGCAGCCGATGATCCGTGCGCCGAGCTGGCTGACGAGTTCGACCGCCTCCTGGAGCGCCTTGCCCGTGCGCGAGATGTCGTCCACGATGACGCAGGGGTGAACCTCGCCGGCGTTGACGTACTGCCGGAACATGCGCTTGCCGTCCTCGCGCTCGGCCCAGTAAATCTGCTCGGCGTTCAAAGCCTCGCGCACGGCAAACGCCACGGGGATGCCGCCCGGACTGGGACTGATGATCGAGACGCGCGGGAGCGCGCTGGAGACGTCCTTCTGCAAACGGAGCTTGCGCGAGAGCGCGACGGCGAGGACGCGCGCCGTGTCGTAGTAGCGGAAGGCGAGCGGCATCTGGAAGTAGTGCGGCGTGTGCTGGCCCGAAGGGTAGACGAAGTGGCCCTCGCGGAACGCGCCCGTCCTCTTCAGTATCGCCATCACCTCGTCCTGCTCAGGTATCAGTCGCGGAATCATGTCGGTCAGCTCTCTCCTGTCTAAGGTGAGAGGCCAGAGGTCAGAGGTCAGAGGTCAGTAATTGAATTAAGTCGCCCCGCCCTGCTCCGCCAGCAGGGCGCTAAAACCACGCGCCACACGTCAACGCCCAACTACTGACCTCCGACCTCTGACCTCTGACCTCTGTTTCCCACAGCATACCACTACTCGGCGGTTTTCGCGCCAGCCGCGAGCGCGAGCGTGATGACGCGCCGCTGGTCGCGGCTCAAGGCTTCGGGCAACTCCGAGCGCGCGAACCACTCGGCGCGGTCAATCTCGAAGCCCTTCTCCAGACGCGCGAGCGACGCGGCGCGCATCGAGGCGCGGAAGATGACCTCGACCTGCCGGACTTCCTTGAGCGTGCGCACGAACGCCAGCTCGACCGATTCCAGCTCAAGCCCCGTCTCCTCTCTCACCTCGCGGCGCACGGCCTCTTCGGGCTGCTCGCCCGCGCGCAGGAAGCCGCCCGGAATCCCCCACCCGCTCCCCCCGCGCAGCACGTGTCTCAGCAGCAGCACGCGCCCGCGCTCGTCGCAGACGACCGCGCCCGCCGTCACAGTAAAGCGCGGCTGCACCAGCCACACGCACGCGCGTCTCACCACGCGCGGCGCGCCGCGCCACAAGCCCGCCAGCAGCCCCTTCAGCATGAGAGGAATATAATAGTAGCCAGTAGACAGGAGCCAGTAGTCAGTAGAAAAACCTTCCTTCGGCGGGCGGCCTGAGTGGAAGCGACGAGCATCTCCTTCGCACCTACTGGCTCCTGGCTACTATCTACTGGCTACTCTTCCTTGTCTTTGCCGCGCCTTAAACGTAAGATGCTGGCAAGTTCTGCGTTGACCTCTTCAGTTAAAGCCGGGAAGGAATCAGACCCGAAGATTATGTCGAGCGAAGCGAACGACGCGGTCGCCAAACGCGCGCCGACCGAGCAGCAAGAGTCGAAGCCGGGAGTGCCGAAGCGCTTTGCGCCGGGGCAGACCGTGTGCAACGAGAAGAACGAGAAGGGCAAGCTCTGCAACGGACACCTGAAGCAGCTCAACACGCAGCACCCTTCCGAGAGCTTCCTGCGCGGCGACGACGTGCTCTACGCCTGCCAGGCCTGCGGCACGCTCTACATGGGGCCGCCGATGGGCCACGTCCGCGACCCGCGCAAGCAGCGGCGCTACGTCGAGCGAGACCTCGCCGCGATCCTGAGCGCGGCGGGCGGCACGCTCCCGGTCTACGACTACCCCGTGCCCTCCTGGCGCGGCGAGCCGAAGCCACGCGCCGCCGTCGCGGCCAGGTCAGCCGCGAAGCCGAGTGCCGCAACCTCAGCGCCCGAAGGCGAGACGCCCGAACAAAAGAAGGCACGCCTGCTCGCCGAGCACAAGGCCAGGCTCGCGGCCAAGTCAGCGCCCGCCGCGAGCGGCGAAGGCGCGGCGAACGTCGCCGACTCGTCCGCGACAGCGGTCACAGCCGCCGACTCGTCCCCTTCAGCTGACGCGCACAGACCAGCCGCCGAAGCTCAGGCCGCCACC
>JALZHC010000100.1 GCA_030914105.1 Acidobacteriota bacterium | reverse complement strand
TCCCAACACCGTCCGCCTCCTGCTTGAGCACGGCGCGGACGTGAACGCCAAGTACGAGGACGGTCGCACCGCCCTCGCCTTCGCGCAGCAGAACGGCCAGGCGCAGGTGGTCGAGATTCTGAAGGGCGCGGGAGCGAAGTAAAGAAATGATGAATGATGAAGGAAGAGAAGTAGTCAGTAGCCAGTAGGAAGACGCCTTCTTTCTACTGGCTCCTGGCTCCTGGCTACTAATTCATCATTCCGCATTCATCATTCAGCATTTTCTATCGTCACCTTCTCCATCACCACTTCCTTCACGGGCCGGTCGCCGGGGCCGGTCGGCGCGGTGGCGATCTTGTCCACGATGTCCTGGCCTTCGATGACGCGACCGAACTTGGTGTAGGAGGGCGGGAGCGGGTAGTCGGCGTGCATGATGAAGAACTGTGAGCCGTTGGTGTTCGGGCCGGCGTTAGCCATCGCCACAGTCCCCTTCGTGTACGGCCCGCGGTAAAGCTCGGACGAGTGGTTGATCTCGTCTGCAAAGCGCCCGCCCCAAGCCGACTGCCCGCCGCGGCCAGTGCCCGTCGGGTCGCCGCCCTGAATCATGAAGCCGTTGATGACGCGGTGGAAGATGACGCCGTCGTACTTGCCTGACTCCGCCAGCAGGCGGAAGTTCTCGGCCGTCTTCGGGGCCTCGTCCTCCAGAAGCTCGAAGCGGATTGTGCCCACATTCGTCTTGATGTTCGCGATTCGGTTTGCCATGAGAAACCTCACAAGTAGTCAGAAGTCAGTAGCCAGTAGTCAGTAGAAAACGGTTCGCAGTTGTGCCGCCGCAGTGTCAGCGTCAGCGCCCGCTGGCGCGGAGCGTCTACTGGCTAGTGTCTACTGACTACTGGCTACTTCTTTGAGAACGAACCTCTCAATCGCGTCGGCCACTCCGTCCTCGTCGTTCGAGGCGGTGGTGTAGAAGCCGACGCGCTCACGCAGGGCCGGGTCGGCGTTCGCCATGACGACGCCCGTGCCGGCCCACTCCAGCATCTCCAGGTCGTTGAAGTTGTCGCCGACGGCCAGAACCTCTTCGCGCCTGAGTCCCTGCTCGGCGGCGACCGCAGCGAGGCCCGCGCCCTTCGACGCCGCCGGGTGCAGTATGTCGAGGAGCGCGAAGTCCGTCTTCGGGTAGAGCGTCAGCAGAAGCTTCACCGACGCGCCCAGCTCGCGGCGCATCGCGTCGGCCAGCCGCTCGGTCTCGGCGCAGCCGCCGGAGAAGGCTACGTGCACCGGCTCGTGGTCGAGGTACTCGTCGAGCGAGGGAACGCGGACGACGGCGCGCGCGGCCTCGTCGCCGACGACGCGGCGCGACCAGGCGACGTACCTGGCGAGCGCCGTGTTGCCCTCGCTGATGTGGTCGTAGACCATGATGCCCGCGCCGACGTGGTCGTCGCTGACGAGCGCGTCCGCGCCTTCCCTGCGCCCCACGCGGACGACGGCGCGCGCCGCCTCGACCGGCATCAAAACGGCGCTCACGGTTTCGAGCGAGTGCGCGTGCTTGGTGAGCGCGCCGTTGTGCGAGATGACGGGAACGTCCAGGCCGAGCGCGAGCGCGAGCGGGCGGGCATCGCGGAAACGCCGGCCCGTGACGAGCGCGACCGAGACGCCGCGTTCGCGCGCCGACGCGATGGCTGCGCGGTTGCGCTCGCTCAGCTCGCCGCGCGAGTCGAGCAGAGTCCCGTCCAGGTCGAGGGCGACTAAACGAATGGTCATTGGGGTCAGGAAGCGCGAAAACGAATCTAGCATCTGCCGACCGGAGGGCGCAAACAGGGTCGCCCCGCACGACCTGACGACGAGGTGAGGGAGTCAACCTTTCGTCCGTCCGTCGAAATTTCTGGCATACGAAGTGCTTGGGCCATGAGTGTCGAGCCGGGGCGGACGGCCTGCCTTCAGGCGCTCTCCCGCGGGCGCAAAAAAGCTTTTGAGCGGACTGACTCTAACGACGCCTCAAGCGCCCCGACGGCAGTTTGAGACCCGGAGCCGCTGCGGAATTTTTTGGCGGACTGGGTGAAATCGCCGCCCGGCTTTGCCCTTGTGAGTTTTGATAAAAAACTTTTCGAGTGTTGGGAGGAGACTGAATAATGAGTGACGGCGAAGCGATCATGTTCATCGCGGGCCTCTTCGTGATATTGAGCCTGGGCATCTTCATCCTGCTGACGTGGAAGCTGGGCGTCCGGCGCGAGAATGAAGAGATTCATGTGACGGCGGAAGAGATTCACCTTTCGACCCAGCCCTGACGCGCCGCCGTCTGAGCGCCGCCGACGCCTCACCCTTGACACCCCGTTCAAGCGGGCATATCGTTCACGCGTTCCGGACGTTTCACGCCGACGGGCGTTCCCGCCGGCCTCACGACCGACGGCAGTATCTTCGTCACGCGCGCTCGCTCGCTCACGCTCTGAGGGGCGTTCGACGCCGCGGCAGGAGGGCCGAACATGCCCAGAACCGGCTTCACGCCACGGCAGCACGGGTTCCACTTCCCCAACAACTTCGTCAACCACGTCGCGACGCTCCCCAGCGGGAAGAAGATCGAGACCAACGGGCGCTGCGGCGGCATGGCCTACGCGTCGCTCGACTACTTCTTCGCCGACGTGTCCGTCCCGCCCTACAGGGCCGCGGACTTCCCCGACAACGACGGCGTCCCGCCCGACGGCAACTGGCTCGCCGACTATATCTACCGCCGCCTCATGGACAGCTACTGCAACGCCAGCGCCGCGAGGTACGTCCTCTGGACGCTGCGGAAGGATCAGCCGACCTGGCTCGGCCTGCGCAAAGGCGTCACGAACTGCACGAAGGATGAGGAGATACCGCGCCTGCGCGCCGCGATAGACGGCGGGACTCCGGTCGTGCTCGGCCTGATCGTGGCGACCGACATAAAGGACGTGGGGCACAACCATCAGGTTGTCGCCTACGGCTACGACTTCGACCCGGCCACGGGGGCGTTGAGCGTCTATATCTACGACAACAACAATCCGGACGAAGAGGTCGTGCTCACGACCGGCCCCGACAATCCACACGTCAAAGCCTCCAACTACCCGGACGACAAACCCTGGCGCGGCTTTTTCGTCCATCACTACTCGCCCGTCAAGCCTCCTGTTGAACCCGCCCCGTAGCGGCCCGCGCCGCGCGCGAAACACTCGCCGCGATAGACGGGCGGGTTAACTGAAGTGTGGCGACGCGACGGCCATTGACACCCCCCTCTAAGGCTACTCTTCCACCCATCCACCGGGCCCCACAAACTCACTTCCGACACTGTTTGCCAGCGAGAGCAGAATGACCACCCGCCTCTACGGAGTTGGCAGGAACAACCGTCTAAAACTAATCGGGTCGGAGCATAACCATCAAAAGAAAAGTGGTCTGGGCGCTACTGACGCTCGCCGTTCTCTTCGGCGCGTCTCTGAATTACACCCGCAGCGCGGCTTCGTGTTCGTCTCACGAACACGCGACCCTCCCGCGTGCGGCTGCCGCGACTTCCGGCCTGATGCCGTTCTTCGCGACGACGTTGACGGTTGACCGCACGGACGACGTAGCCTCCGCCACGGCCTGCACGGGCGCGCCCAACGATTGCAGCCTGCGCGGCGCGATCCGTGCCGCCAACGCCGACCTCAGCGCGAACCCCTTAGTCATCCTCCTGAAGCCTGCGACCACCTACAACCTGACGCTCACTAACGCGACGCAGGAGAATGCCGCGGCGACGGGCGACCTGGACATCACCACGACCCTGCACACCGTGACGATTGCGGGCGGCGGCTCGTCGGGGGCGAACGCGACCGTCATTGATGCCGCGGGGCTGAACACGGGCAGCGTCCGCGACCGCGCGTTTCAAATCACGGGGTCGGGCGTCACGGTCATCTTTCAGGACCTGGTCATCCGCAACGGCAAGGCCGCCGACGACGGAACCAGCGGCGCGAGCACCAACCCCGCGAACCAGAACATGCACCGCGCCGGCGGGGGCATCCTCAACAACGGCGGCAACGGCGGCGTCAACTGCCGTATCAGCTTCGGTCGCGAGCAACGAGCCTGTTAACGGCACGGGCGACGGCGACACCGCGCCCGACTGGCTGATCGTTAACACGCACCACGTCGAGCTGCGCGCCGAGAGGGCCGGCACGGGCGAGGGGCGCATCTACACCATCACGGTCGCCTGCACGGACGCCTCGAACAACGTGACGACGAAGACCGTCACGGTCTTTGTGCCCAAGAGCCAGAAGTGAGTCGCCGCCCCGCGGCACACGAAGACGCCGGCGCGTGACAAGGTCAACTGCAAAGCGACAACGGGTAGCAAGGTAGACAACAAGACGCCGGCGCGTGGCTTCTGAATTTGCCACGCGCCAGCGTCTTCATCATCCAACACGCCGGCGTCACTTATCCGCGCCGGCGTCTTCTTCCGCCCCGTCTGCTCTCGGCCCTCACCAGACTCTGACGCGCGCGTCGGGCGCGAGGTAGAGCTTGCGGCCCGGCTGGACGTTGAAGGCTTGATACCAGGCGTCTATGTTGCGCACGGTGTCGGCGCGATATTCGTCGGGCGCGTGGCCGTCGATCTTGAGCTGGACGCTGAGAGACTCCGGGCGTTGCTTGCCGCGCCAGCTCTGTCCGTAGGCAATGAAGAAGCGCTGGTCGCCCGTGAAGCCTTGGGCGTCCGGCGCGGGCTTGCCGCCGTAGGCGCTGCGGTAGCCGTCGAAGGCGGCCGAGAGGCCGGCCACGTCTGCGATGTTCTCGCTCAGGGTCAGCTTGCCGTTGACGTGCACGCCGGGCAGCGGCTCGTAGGCGTCGAACTCGGCGGCGAGCCTGTCGGCGGCGGCGCGGAAGTGCGCGAGGTCTTGCGGCGTCCACCAGTTTTGAAGTCGGCCTTGCGCGTCGAACTGGCTGCCCTGGTCGTCGAAGCTGTGGCTGATCTCGTGGCCGATGATCGCGCCGATGCTGCCGTAGTTCTGGACGGGGTCTGCCGACGCGTCGAAGAAGGGCGGCTTGAGGATGGCGGCGGGGAAGTTGAGCGCGTTCTGGATGGGGAGGTTCACGGCGTTGACTGTCTGCGGTGTCATCCACCACTCCATCTTATCCGCCGGCTTCGAGAGCTTCGAGAGGTTCCAGCGGTAGTCGAACAACAAAGAGCGCTGGGCGTTTCCGAGCGCGTCGTCGCGCACGATCTTCAGCCCCGCGTAGTCGCGCCAGTGTTCCGGGTAGCCGACGCCGACGTAGAGCGTTTCGAGCTTCGCCTTCGCCTTCGCCTTCGTCGCGGGCGACATCCATTCGAGACGGTCTATGCGCCGCCCGAAGGCGAGGATGATGTTTTTGACCATCTCCTGAACCTTCGCCTTCGCCTCAGGCGGGAAGTAACGCTTGACGTAAAGCTGGCCGACCGCGTCGCCCAAAGCGTTGCTGGTCGCGGCGACGGCGCGCTTCGAGCGCTCGCGCTGCTGCGGCACGCCGTTGAGCGTCCGACCGTAGAAGTCGAAACGCTCGTCGGCGAAAGGCTTCGGCAGAAGTCCCGACGCGCGGTCGACGGCGTGGAAGGTCAGGTACTCCTTCCAGACCGAGAGTGGCTGGCTGCCGACCAGCGCCGAGATGCCCGCGACGCCGCCCGGATGCCAGACCATGATCAACGGCTGAGCGTTGAGGCCGGCGGCCTTGAAGAAGCTCGCCCAATCGAGGCCCGGCGCTTTGGTTGAAAACTCTCGAAGCCGCCAGGGATTGTTCGCCTTGTGCACGTCCTCCGAGTCGGTACGGCTCGTGTGCGCCTCGGCGATTTTGTGTTCGAGGTCGTAGATGCGAGCGGCCTTCGTCTCGGCGTCGGCGATGCCCGCGAGCTTGAGCACGGCCGCGACGTGTGCGCGATACTTGGCTTGCAGCTCCGCGTTGTCGGCGCTCAGATAGTAGTCGCGGTCGGGAAGGCCGAGTCCGCCCTGCAAGATGTATGCGACGTTGCGGTCAGGTTTGTTGAAGTCGGGCGAGACCCAGATGCCGAAGAGGCGGTCGGTATAGAAGTTCGTGTTGTTGAGCGGGTCGACGTCGGCGCGAAGCTCCGCGCCGAAGACGCGCGCGAGCGCAGCCTTGTCGGCGACCGAGGCGATCTCTTCGAGTTCAGACTTGAGCGGGCTGAGTCCGCGGGCCTCGATAGCCTTCTCGTCCATGAAGGCGTCGTAGTAGTCGCCCACCATGCGCGCTTCGGGGTTGTCGGCAGCCTTACCCGCTTCCCCGATGAGGTCTGCGGTCTGCCGGTTGGCATCTTCGGCGAGCGCGTCGAAGACGCCGAAGCTCGCGCGGTCTTCGGGAATCTTCGTCTCCTTCAGCCACTCGCCGTTGGCGTAGTCGAAGAAGTCGTCGCCGGGGTTGACGGCCTTGTCCATCCCGGCCACGTCGAGGCCGTGCGCGTCCTTCGCGGGCGCTGAAGGCAGGGCGCGGGGACGGACGCCTGTGAGCAGGAGTACGAGTATCAGCGAGATGATCTTAAAGTAGTTCGCGCGCATGGTGCTCCTCTTCGTTCTTTAATCTTAAAGGAGGCGCTCTCAATCCTCCTCCGGTCGTTTCCGCTTTATTACGAGCCCGGCGGACGAAGGTTTTCTCGTTTCTCAATATTAGCGGACTGAGTGACGAAAGAAGGTCGGGGCCGTCCGACGCGTTGGATTTTCTACACCCGGAGTGGCGTCGTCTAACTCTCCGTGAGGATGGCGCAGAGCTTCGCGAGGTCAATGTTGCCGCCCGACACGACGCACACAATCTTGCCCGCGCCCGCCAGCCCCGCCAGGGCACAGGCCACCGGACACGCGCCCGCGCCTTCGGCGATGACGCGGTTGCGCTCGGCCAGAAGCCGCAGCGCCGCGGCGACCTGCTCAAGCCCAACGACGAGCGAGCCGTCGAGCAGCCGCCGCGCGCGCTCGAACATTTCGGGGAAGACGCCGCGGCCACCGATGCCGTCCACGAAAGAAGGTTGGTAGACGACCTGCCGCGGCGAGCCTGCTTCGAGCGAAGCGGCGAGCGGCGCTGCCGTCTCGACCTCCGCCGCGTACAGCTTGCACGCGGGCTTTAGCTCGCGCATCGCCGCGGCGATGCCGCACGCGAGTCCGCCGCCGCCCCACGGGATGACGACCGCGTCCACTTCGGGGAGGTCTTCGACGATTTCAAGCGCGATGGTTCCGTTGCCGGCCATCACGTCCAGGTCGTCGAAGGCGTGGATGAAGTGCGCGCCCACGCCCGCATAAGAGCGCGTCTCGAAGACTCGCCACCACTCCTCGAACGGAACCTTGATGACGCGCCCGCCGAGACGCTCGACCGCCCGGACTTTAGTTTCAGGCGCGGTCGACGGCGCGACGACCGTGCAGGGAACGCCGAGTTCGCGCGCGCGCCACGCGACGCCCTGCGCCATGTTGCCGGCCGACGCGGTGAGCACGCCTTCGGCCAAGACCTCGCGCGCCAGCCGCCCCATCGCGTTCGACGCGCCGCGTATCTTGAACGAGCCGATAGGCTGTAGGTTTTCCAGCTTGAGGTAAATCTCGGCGGGCGCTTCTCGGTAGCCCAGCCGGACGAGCGGCGTCCGTATCGCCGCGCCGCTGATGCGTCGGCGCGCTTCCTCGATGTCTGCGAGCGTCGGCAGCACTATCCTCCCCCTTTCCTTCTTCATCGCGTCAGCGAACTGCGAACCGTTTTCAGAAGCGAACGTCGAACTGCTTTCAGAAACTCACCCACGTGCCCGCGCCCGTCTCTTTTGATTTGCGATAAAGATACTCGGCTGCCGCGAGGTCTTCGACGGCCAGCCCCAGAGACTTGAAGAGCGTGATCTCGTCGAGGGAAGTCCGGCCCGGCTTAGAGCCTTTGAGGACTTCGCCCAACTCCGCGCGAATGTGTCCGGGCGCGACGGCTCCCTCCTGCGCCGCGCGCAGGTAGTCGCCGGCTTCGTTGAGTGTCGATTCGACGCTGTCAACGAAGAGGCTCGACGCGGCGACCGTCTCCGCGTCCAACTCGCGCGCGTTCGGCGTGCAGGCCCCGACCGCGTTGATGTGCGCGCCCGCCGAGACCCACTCGCGCCGCACGACGGCCTCGGCTGCGTTCGTCGCCGTCACAATCAGGTCGGCCCCACGCAGAGCCTCTGCGACCGTCCCGACGGCCTCGACCGGAAACGCGTAGCTTCCCTGCAACTCGTCGGCGAGCCTGCGTGCGCTCTCCAAGCGTCGGCTCGCCACGCGGCAACGCCGGATTCGTCGGACTTGAGACATCGCCTCGACGTGCGTGCGCGCCTGCACGCCCGCGCCGACAATTGCGAGGTCGCCGGCATCCTCGCGCGCCAGCGCGCGCGTCGCCACGCCGGAGACGGCAGCCGTGCGCACGGCGGTCACCGCCGAAGCGTTGACGACCGCCAGTAGCTCGCCCGTCTCCGCGCTGAAGAGCAGCACGGCCCCCTGATGCGAGTCCTTGCCGCGCGCCGTGTTTCCGTGGAAGACGCAGATGGCCTTCAGGCCGAAGGCGGGGCGTTCGCCGGAAGAGTAAGAAGGCATCAATCCCATCAGCCCCGCGGCTCCGGGCGGGCGGACGATTGTCCGCAGCGGCTGGTGTGCCAGCCCTTCGGCGAGCGAGACGAGCGCCGCGCGCATGAGCGGGATGCACTCCGCCACGGGGAGGAGCGCGAAGACTTCGTCTTGGTTGAGAAGCAGGACGTTCATTCAGTTCGCGTGCGCGCCGCAGAGGCACCGCCCCGACGCGACGCAGCGGGGCCGACTCTTTCTACTCCGCCTCTTTCTACTTCGGAGCTTGCAGACGCTTCTGCTGGAGGTTGGTGCGGTAGTTCTGCTCCAGATATTCTGCGCCTTCGACCGTCAGGGCCAGG
>JALZHC010000603.1 GCA_030914105.1 Acidobacteriota bacterium | reverse complement strand
GCGGCGCGCGGCGCGGGCGGCGGGGCGCGGCCCGGCAGCGTCGTGCCGCTCGACCGCGGGCGCTCGGTCATCTTCTTCGTTGACGACCTGCATCTCCAGCCCGCCAACTCCATGCGCGTCGGCAAGACGCTGCTGCGCTACATCGAGGATGAGATCGGGCAGAACGACGAGGCGGCGGTCATCTCGGCGAGCGGGCAGGTCGGATTCCTCCAGCAGTTCACGGACAACAAGGCCGTGCTGCGCGCCGCCGCGTCGCGCATCGCCGCGCGCGCTGGCTTCGTTGGCGACATGCAGAGGCCGCCGATGACCGAGGTGCAGGCGCTCGCCATTGACCGCTACGACCCTTCCGTCACCGACTACTTCGTTGACGCGCTGCTGCGCGAGACGCCCGGCCTCTCGCGGCAGATGGCCGAGTCAATGGTGCGCGAGCGCGCCGGCATGATCGTGCAGCAGTCGGGCGCGGTCGCGCTACGCACGCTCGCCTCGCTCTACTCGACGCTGCGCACGGCAGCGGCCATGCCCGGTCGCAAAGTTCTCTTCTTCATCTCCGACGGCTTCGTCGTGGACGAGCGCGGCAGCACGACGCGCGACTGGATGAGGCGCGTCACGGACGAGGCCGCGCGCGCCGGCGTCGTTATCTACTCGCTCGACGCCGCGGGCCTGCGGACGGGGCTGCCCGACGCCTCGACCGACGTGGCCTTCGACCCCGGCGGCCAGCTCGCCTCCGTCAACATGAGCGAGACTTCCGAGATGCAGTCGCCGCTCTTCACACTCGCCGCCGACACGGGCGGGCGCGCGCTCGTCAACACCAACGCGATGCTGCGCGCCGTCTCTGGCGCGCTTAAAGAAACCTCGCTCTACTACCTTTTGGCCTGGAAGCCGGACTCTGCGGGCGCGGAGCGCGCCGCGCCGAAGTACCAGAACATCGAGGTCGCCGTGAAGGGCCGGCCAGACCTGCGCGTCGTCGTCCGCCGCGCCTTCTACAACGCGCCGCCGCCCGAACCCGCAGCCGAGAAGAAGAAGAAGAAGAACGAGGGCGAGGGCGTCGCGAAGGAGAGCGAGAAGACGCCCGCCGAGCGCGAGCTGGTCGCGGCGCTTCGTTCGCCCGTGCCGCGCGAGGGGCTTCCGACCTCGATGGCGCTCAACTTCATCAGCGCGCCCGACGGCGGCGCGCAGCTCTCCGCCGTGGTCGAACTCGATGCCTCGGCGCTGACCTTTGAGAAGACCGACAAGCGGCGCGCGACCTTCGACGTGGTCGGCGTCGTGTTCGACGATAACGGCAAGTCCGTCCGCGGCTTCAGGCAGCAGTTGAACGTCACCGGCGACGCCCCGCCACCAGCGCCCGACGCGCGTAAGGACAAGTCGTCCCAGATCGTCTTCAGCTACCAGCTCCACGTCGCGCCCGGTCTCTATCAAGTGCGCGTGGCGGCGCGCGACACGCGCGGAGGCCGGACGGGCAGCGCCATGCAGTGGGTTGAAATTCCGGAGTTCAAGCCGGGCCGGCTTTCTCTGAGCAGCCTCTTCGTCGGCGAGCGCAAGGCCGAAGATTTGGCCGACACGATCAAGGCCGAAGAGATGTCGAAAGGGGTTCTCCTCAGCGTCGGCAGGAGGTTCGAGCGCACCTCCTGGATTCGCTTCATGACCTACATCTACAACGCCGCGCCCGGCCCCGCGCAGCGCCCCGACGTGGCGCTCCAGATTCAAATCTTCCGCGACGACCAGCCCGTCTTCACCGCGCCGCTCAAGGTCGTCTCGACCGAGGGCGTGGCCGACGCCACACGCATCCCCTACGCCGCCGAGATGGCCCTCGCCTCCTTCCCCGCGGGCCGCTACGTCCTCCAGGTCACGGCCATCGACCGCGCCGCCAAGACGAGCGCCACGCAGCGCACGGGCTTCATCGTCGAGTGACGCCCGCCGCGCCGGCCCGCCGCCGCAGGAAGTAGACGACGAGGAAGGGCGGCACGAAGATCAAAGCCTCCAACAGCATGTAGCGCAAAATTTCTTCGGGCGGCACCCGCGACGGAAGCTCCGACAGGCCGAACACACGGAGCGCGTACCTTGCAGACGTGAAAGGCCAGAGCAGCTCGACGCCGCCGCCGAGCCTCGTCGTCGCCCAGTCCAGAACCCCGTGCGACGCCAGGGCCAGAAAGTAGGCGAGCGCCTCCGTGCGCCTGCGCCAGCCGAGCGCGGCGAGCAGGCAGAAGCCTACGGCGAGCGCGAAGGCGAGCGAGTGCGTGAAGCCGCGATGCCAGCCGCGCTCGTGGAAGGCGTAGACGAGGATGAAGTCGAGGTCGGGGCAGTTGGCGAGCGCCGCGGCGACGAAGAGCGCCGCGCAGCGCCGCGCGAACGGGCGCGGGTGAATCGCGGCGGCCAGCCCCGCCCCGACCAGGCCGTGCGCGACGGGAAGCGGCAAAAGCTCTCAGCCCCCCAGCGAGATTCGGCGCGCGGAGAAGACCGGGCCGAAGGAGAGCAGTTCTTCGAGCGTCGCGTCGTCGAGCGGCGCGTCGGTCTCGACGACGGCCATCGCCTCGCCGCCGCGCTCGCGTCGGCCTAAGTGAAAGCGGCTGATGTTGACGCCGTGGTCGCCTAAGATTGTGCCGACGCGCCCGATGACGCCGGGCACGTCGCTGCTGCGCGTGACGAGCATGTTGCCCGCAGGGACAGCCTCGATGCGGAAGCCGTCAATCTCCGTGATGCGCCCGTCGGCCTTCTTCCCGAAGAGCGCGCCCGCGACCGTGTGCTCGCCGCCCACGGTGCGCACGCGCGCCCGAACAGGCTCGCGCGCTTCGGTGCCCGCGCCGTGGCGCTGCGAGACCGTGACCGTGATGCCTCGCTCCTCCGCGATGACGAGCGCGTTGACGACGTTGACGCGCGCGCTCATGTTCCGCAGCAGGCCCGCCAGAAACGAGCGCGTCAACGGCGCGGGGTCGAAGCCCGCGGCCTCGCCCGCGTACTCGATCTCGACGCCGCGCACAGGCTCGTCAACCAACTGCGCCTGAAACCTCCCCAGGCGCTCGGCCAGCCAAAGGTAAGGCGCGAGCGACTCAAGCTCCGCCGCGCCGACTGCGGGTGCGTTGACCGCGCCGCGCACCGCGCCCGTCTGGAAGAAGTCGCGCATCTGCTCGGCGACGATGACGGCGACCCCTTCCTGCGCCTCCTTCGTCGAGGCTCCGAGGTGCGGCGTGGCGATGACCTCTTCGAGCGCGAGCAGAGGATTGTCTGCGGCGGGCGGCTCCTCCTCGAACACGTCGAGCGCCGCGCCCGCAACCCGCCCTTCCCTGATAGCCGCATGCAGAGCGCGCTCGTCAACCAGCCCGCCGCGCGCGCAGTTGATGACATAGACGCCCGGCTTCATCTGTGCGAACTCCTTCGCGCCGACGATGCCGCGCGTCTCCGGCGTCAAGGGCGTGTGGACTGTGAGGAAGTCTGCGCGCGCGCAGACCTCTTCGAGCGGCGCAAGCT
>JALZHC010000099.1:7230-8850 GCA_030914105.1 Acidobacteriota bacterium | reverse complement strand
GGCGCGAGGCCCGCGAGCGCCTCGCCACGGGCGAGTACGACCTCATCCTCACAGACCTGCACATGGACGACGGCGACGGCCTCGCGCTCCTCGAAGAGGTGCGCCGCCGCTCGCCCTTGACCATCACCATCGTGCTCACGGGCTTCGCCGCTTTGGAGACGGCCATCGCCGCGTTGCGCCACGGCGCTTACGACTACCTGACGAAGCCCTGCATCATCGACGAGCTGAAGTACACGGTCAGCCGCGGCCTCGAACACCGCCGTCTGATGTTGGCCGAGCGCGAGGCGCGCGCCGGACTGGAAGACCTGAACCGCGAGCTGGAGCGCCGGGTCGAAGAGCGCACCGCAGAACTGCTCAAGGTCAACCGCGAGCTGGTCGAGGCCAATCGCGCCAAAGACATCTTCCTCGCCACGCTCTCGCACGAGCTGCGCACTCCCCTGACGCCCGTCCTCGGCTGGGTCAATCTCCTGCGCGCGCCGGGCGGACCGGCCTCCGAGCCGTCCTTCCTTGCGCAGGGCCTCGACGCCATCGAGCGCAACGCGCGATTGCAGGCGCGGCTCATCGACGACCTCTTAGACATCTCGCGCATCGTCTCCGGCAAGCTGCGCATCGAGTCCGAGCCGGTTGACCTCTGCTCCGTGGCCGCGCCGGCGGTCGAGACCGTCCGCGCAGAGGCCGCGGGCCGAGGCGTGGAGATCAACGTCGAGATACCGGACTGCCCCGTCGTCGTGCAGGGCGCGCCCGTGCGCCTCCAGCAGATCGTCTGGAACCTTCTGTCGAACGCGGTCAAGTTCACGCCGCGCGGCGGGAGCGTCCGTCTGCGCGCGTGGCGCGAGCGCGGCGAGGCGCGCGTGGAAGTCTCCGACACCGGCATCGGCATCGCGCCGGAGTTTCTCCCGCACGTCTTCGACCGCTTCCGGCAGGCCGACGGCTCGACCACACGTCAGTACGGCGGCCTCGGCCTCGGTCTCGCCATCGTGCGCGCGCTCGCCGAGCTTCATGGCGGCTGGGTGAAGGCCGAGTCGGAGGGCCTGGGCCGCGGCGCGCGCTTCACTCTGGGCTTGCCTTGCGCGGTCGCCGCCGAAGAGCGAGGCGAGGAGACGGGCGAGGACGAGACGGAAGGGCCGTCGCTGCCCGTCCTCGTCGTTGACGACTCCGCCGAGACGGTCGAGCTTCTGGAGATGCTCTTCACGCGGCGCGGCTACGACGTGATGGGCGCAGGCTCAGCGTCCGAGGCCGTCGCGCGCGTGAGAGAGAAAGCGCCCGGCCTCATCATCTCCGACATCAGCATGCCGGGCGTCGACGGCTACACGCTCCTCGCCGAGCTGCGCCGCATGCCCGGCCTCGAACGCGTCCCCGCCATCGCGCTCACAGGTCACGCGATGGACGAAGACCGCGCACGCGCCCTCGCCGCAGGCTTCGCCGTCCACATCCCAAAGCCCGTCGACCCCGACGAGCTGCTCCGCGTCGTCCGCCGGCTCACCGCGTAAAAGTTCCAGGTTGAAAGTTGAAAGTTGGTCGCGCCTTCATCCGGCCTTTGACGCGGAGACTTTTGTTCTGCCTCTGCGCGCGAGCGCGACGGTGTGGGCCAGTACGGCGGCGATGATGACGCAGCCGCCG